>JALNZH010000004.1 GCA_023229405.1 Bacteroidota bacterium | reverse complement strand
CCAATCCGGATCGACGCCCGGGTAGCAAAGGTCATCAGCGCGCTGCGGGGGTTGCTATATAAATCAATCGTAAGGTCATAGTTACCGGTAAACATCTTCCAGTACATCGACAATTGATAGAAAAATGAATCCCGGGAAAAATCAAACGGAATAATTTCATTGAGATACGGATTGTTCTGGAGCAGAGAAACAGCTTTCGCATCACCAAGATATGCGATATGCGCATCAGGGTACGATTCCCTGAGTGTTCTAACTATCGGCGTAGTCAATACGACATCGCCGATATATTTCATCCTAGTCAGAAGAATCCGTTTTATTTTCAAGATTTTCTTCTCCATCGATCGACGAAATATTGCCAGACTGATTCATTTACCGAATACGGCGTCAACTGAAAATGTTGAATAGCATCATTCTCACGCCGGAAAGGAAATGAATACGCACGGTCACCGATAGTATAATACCATGTTTCAACAAATGAACCGCGGCAATCGATATAATCAGGCGAGCCGCAAATGACATATACAATTCCCATTGCAGTCCTGAATCCATCCACACAGGTAGAAAAAAGAGCATTGGCCTCAACAACTTTTCGTTCAAAATCAATTCTCCGTTCTTTTCCGCCTCGATGTTCCCAGAATTGATGAATTCGTATTATTTTCTGTTCGTCTTCTGCTGCAAACAGAGAATCAAATTCCTCTTTCCTCAAAATGAATTTCATGGCAGTGACGATTTCATTTAAAGAGAGTGTCGACCTCAACCTGTGCTCACGTCGGAAAATAGTTTTTGAAAATTGAATAGTATCTGCAGTCCCGCCTTTCCGGACGATGATAGTCCGAACAATATTTGATTCTCCTGTTCCAGGTAGGGGATGAAAGGTTATATACGGAAGGCTGCCACTTCGTCGGACAATAAAAGTTGAATCGCTTCGATAATAAATGGAATCCAGCGGAATGCTGCACAGATCCGAGGTAGTAAAATACGGTGGCAGAAGATAATGAAAACGTTCGTCCTGCGTTGCCGCTCGGTTTCGGCGAAGATATGTATCGGTTACAGAGACGGTGTCATTTTGTTCCGTATGGTAAATTTCCTGAAACATTCCCATTGAGTCCTTCAGCATTGAAAGTGAAGGGGGCAAAACAGGACGAAGAGAGATCCCATTGTTATTCACTTCCATTTCATCCAGGAATAAGATGGAACTTGCTAGTGAACTGCTCAATGAGAAATCGACGGCGGTAAATTGTTCTTTCGATCTATACCGTAAGCTTGAAAGGTTATCTACTGCTATCACTTCCAAGGAATATGCCCCCGGCATCAGGCTGAATGATTGGAAATGGATATCCAGCCTGTAAGAGACAGTCTCTTCGTACGTCCGAACAATTATCGGGCGATCTATTTCTTTAGAATGAATAATTTCGTTCTCTCCGTTCCGTACGATAAACGTCATGGAATACGACGCTTTAAATACGTCAGAGTGTTTCTCAAATTGAAGGTGGCGAAAGGGCATTTGAACATAGACGTCCGTTCGGCTCAATGTGCCTGAACGGACATTCATGAAGTATGTTGAGAACGACGGGCTGGAGAACTGCAGAAATTTTCCCGTGGAAAAACAATCAACAGTCAGATCATATCCTGATGAACAGCCCGCGGCAAGTATTGGAAAAAGGAAGAAACCAAATCTCATAATAATTCCATAGCTGCAAAATCACACAAGTCAATCCGTTCGTCCAGTTGTTCCGAAAGTGTTTTTGTCGGCGCAATATTTTTCGCCTGCCAAAATATTCCTTTCGCCAACTCGAACCGGTTTGTTGCAAATAATTGCTCTGCTGCGCGAAGAAGCGCAAAATACTGTAATTCAGGTGATACCGTATTCCGTGCTACGGTCAACCATTGTTCAGCCGTTTGCCCTGCACTTTCTTCACCAAGCAACGCAAGATGATAGAGCAGTGCCGTTGATCGATCGTACCGTTTTAAAGATTGTTGAACAAATGCCAATTTTGTTGAATCCTTCAATCCTCCGTAATAGAGCGTAAAAAAGCTTCGGTGATCGATCGAATCTGAAACACACTGTATCCGTAATTTTGCCGATTCAATAAATACTTCCGAATAATTCATCATCCGTATCTGCCGATAGATCCCGACGGCTCGAACATATTGTTGGTTGAGATAGTACGCATCACCCAGGAGCAACAGTACGCCAGGATTGATTTTCAAAGTGGATTGTTCCGGCACTTCCGAAAATAAATTAATTACATCCGACGGTCGACTCTGCGCGTTTACTGTACGAAATATGCCTCTCAGAGCAAAGAGGGTCGGCGCATTTGCATATGATTTTCTAAACAATTGCTCAGCATCATCGTTCCGCTGATCCTGCAGCATCTTCATCGCCTGTAGGTTTTGATCCGCCACTTCACGCGCACATGTTTTATAAAAAATGGACTGCTGGTAAAATAGGGATCGAACAGTTTCCTGCGGAAGTTCAGAATCATCTACCGTTTTCAAAAATGCTTTCCAATCTCCAAGAAGGCTCTCCAGCGATTCACCGAAAGCAACCATAAAATTCCCGTAGGAGAATACGTGGCGGAATCGTTCAATCCCGTACCGATCCAATAAATAGCGAACAAACGATCCTGAGACCAGATACGCAAACGTGTTGGATTGAGAAGCAAAACCGGTGATGGTAAACAACTGTTCGGTTCCGTTCAAACCATTCATCCGATGGATACCTGCGGCAAATTGATGTGGAGTAAACATTCCTTCATCCCAATCCAGTGCCACCGCCAGCCCTTCATTCAATCCCATTCGCACACTAGCATGGATGATTGGACTGCCGAATTCCGCCGCCAAAATATGGACTAATTCATGCCGGAATGTTGTCCGGAATGTTGATGACGTCAGATGAATTTCTCGTTTCCAGGGTTTTGCAATATTGGTATTTGTAGTCCCAATAAACTTCTGTTTCCATTCACCGTTCGGGTAGATATACAGTTCGATCTTTTTTGAAGCTTGTTCTTTTAGTTTCAGAGCTTCGAATATTTTGCGAAAATGGAATTCCGTTTCCACTTTTACCCGCCGTATCTCCTCTGCTGTAAAATCATCGGTGTGATAGTAAATGATAAAATGGGACGACTCAGATCGGCGTCCAAGGCGGTTTTGAATATCTTGTGCAGAAAATTCAAAACCCAACTCGGTTCGGAATAGATGAGCACCAACAATTAGTATCCCGCAAAAAATAATAACACTCCACAATGTTGCGTCAAACTTTACATTCCGTTTGATTTTCCGGAACATGTTCCTCCATTGACCGCCTGGAACATGGTGCCGCAACAAAACAAAAAATAGAGCAATGAACATCAAAGCAGCAAGAAAAGTGAATTGACGATATATCACCAGCATCGAAATGTCGGTGAGCGTTTCGTCATACGTGATGCCGGGGAAAAATCCGAGAATAAAATTATATGCGAACAACTGCGGCTGGGTATAGGTAATTGCGACAATATGCGTGAGCAACAATCCAATAACCATCAGAAAAACACTGATCCCTTTTCGAAACACTGTTCCGATCACCAAGGCAAGCGGTATCGAGAATATCATTGTCACAACCGGCAGCAGTACATAATAGAGCGCTCCTTTAGCAAATGCACAATTTTTTACTGAAAAAGCGTTAAAAGAGATGACAAGAAAGGGAATCAAAAGCAGAAAGAAATTCACTAACAGATAATCGCCGATGACAAACAGCCATGTCCTCCGAGTCAAAGGAGCTTCACGATGGTCTCGCAACCAGAGAATCGTCAACGTTCCGGAGATGACCGATGCGGGGATTGTCATGAGCGCAGAGAACTCGTATCCGAGATAATTGAAGAGAGGAACCTGCGTCATCGCACCGGAGAGGAGAAACAGGAGAGCTGCTGCAATTTGGACACGTGACGTTTTGAGATATGCCGACAATACACCGATCATAAGTGAAGAATACGAAAATTTTAGAAGAACTTCACGCAGCGTATTGCTGAGTAGTTACAGCGAAAATGGCCGGACGCCGTCCTTATCCACAATACTGATGACAAGAGGAACAGATTTCGGTTGTACAGAAGCAAATGTAAAGGCATTCGCTACACGGTGAATCACCGCCTCTACGGCAGCATCGTTATCGGTAAAACATTCGGCCACCACATCTCCGGCCTTAACATGATCTCCCGCCTTATTCTTTAAAAGAATTCCTGCCTTAGGGTCAATCACATCATCGACTTTTGTTCTTCCTCCTCCCAAAGAGATTACAGACAGTCCAAGTTCAAGGGAATCGATCGATGAAATGTATCCATCACGAGGAGCAGTTATTGTCACCCGATGCTTGGAGATCGGATACCGATCGGGATGGTGAAGATATGAGATTTTTCCCCCTTGCCGTTCAACTAAAGCGAAGAATTTTTTCTCGGCAAAACCGTTCTCAACCACCTCCCGGCAACGCTGTATGCCTTCTTCCAAATTTGCAGCTTTTTTTCCCAGCACTACCATCATTCCACCCAATACATAGGTCAGTTCCATAACATCGGCGGGACCGTTCCCTCGTAAACATTCCATCGATTCTACAACCTCGAACCAATTGCCAATCGCTTTGCCCAACGGCTGATTCATGTCGGTAATAAATCCGACAGTCTGCTTGCCGAAGCTTGTTCCAATCTCCACCAACGCCTGGGCAAGTTCGACGGATTGTTCATACGTCTGCATGAACGCCCCGCGTCCGGTTTTTACATCCAGTACCAGGGCATCAATCCCTTCCGCCAATTTTTTGCTCATAATACTTCCGGCAATTAATGGAATACATTCCACCGTTGCCGTTACATCGCGTAAGGCATACATTTTTTTATCTGCCGGCGCGATCTCTTTTGTTTGACCGATCATCACCAGACCAAGTTCGGCGATGACCCGACGGTATTCATTAATGGTCAGGTTCGTCTTGAATCCTGGAATCGACTCTAATTTATCAAGTGTTCCGCCTGTATGACCGAGACCGCGACCGCTGATCATCGGCACCGGTACGCCGCAAGCGGCGACGATCGGTGCCAGTGGAAGCGATATTTTATCACCCACTCCGCCGGTGGAGTGTTTATCCACTTTAACGCCGTGAATGGTGGAAAGGTCGATCACATCGCCGGAATGAAGCATCAACCGGGTAAACTCAGATGTTTCTTCCTTTGTCATCCCTTGGAAATAGGTTGCCATCAGAAATGCGGAAACCTGATATTCTGGTACGGTGCCGCGGACATAACCATCGATTATAAATTTTAGTTCGGCAGATTCGAGCACCGCACCATTTCGTTTTTTTCGAATAATCTCTACAACATTCATTGCTATCCTATTTTTCGTGCCGCAAGAAAAATGCCGGCGATTGTTTTCCCGTCCACAATTTCCTGTCGATCAATCATTGCAAACGCTTCACCGAGAGGCACCCGTAACACTCGTATCGATGCTTCGCCCTCTTCCAATGCTTGTCCATCCTTATGGTGATATAAATCGCGTGCGAGAAAGAGATGCAGGACTTCATTGCAGAAACCCGGAGTTGCGTACAACGCAGTCATTTTTTCCCAATGGCGTGCGGCAAATCCGGTCTCTTCCCGTAATTCTCTTTGTGCACAGATCAACGGATCTTCGCCGGCATCCAATTTCCCTGCTGGTAATTCAATAACATCTTGTGCGAACGGATGCCTGTATTGACGAATCAATAAAATATCGGAATTATCGAACAGACACAAGATTACCGCTCCACCTGGATGTTCGATAATTTCCCGCACTGTCGTCGTGCCCGAAGGATACTGCAGATGATCAACAGTGAGATCGATGATCTTACCGTGATATTTTTTTTCTCGTTTGAGAAGTGTGAAGTGCATCGGAGCTTTCATATGTCGTGCGTACATCGTACCGGGGGTAGGGAATTTCAATTTTTGCTTTGTTAAAGGAATTATAAATCCGAACCCGGATATTTTCCGCTGTCAGAAATTGATGTTTGAATTCCGATACTCGGCAAAAAAGACTGAAATGCAGGCCATAGTCCCCCAATTTCATTAAAAATACTTCAGGAGCTGGTGCCGTCAACACACTGGGATGAGATCGGGCAATCGACAACAATAATTCCTTCACTTTTTCAATATCCGATCCATACGCCACTGTGACTTCCACGACTACCCTAATTTCATTTCCTGGATATCCGAAATTGACAATCTTAGTTTTAATGAGTTCGTTATTCGGCACAATCAGCACATTATTATCGAAATCTAATATTTTCGTGCTACGAAGTCCTATTTCGTAAACATCACCTGTTTCACCAGAAGGAATTTTAACTCGATCACCGACACGGAAGGGACGGTCAATCATAATGATAAATCCGGAAATCATATTGGAGATAGTCTCCTGTGCAGCAAGACCGAGCGCAAGAGAGCCTGCTCCGAGAATTGTGATTAAGCTGGTGACGCTCTGACCAAAATGTTCGAGAACAACGATTGCTGTAAATGCAACAATAACAATTGAAACAACACGGTTGACCAACGGAATTAAGGTCAGGTTAAATTGTTCGTGTTTCTGTTTTTCGGAAATTGCTCTGATTCCATGAGAGATCACCGTTCGCACGGTGCGTGTAAGAACCGAAGCCACAATGACCACGGTGACCAGATAAAGCGCCATATCAGCATAGTCCAAGAACGACAGGAAAAACTCATTCTGTTTCGTAAGTCCCAGACGGAGTTCTTTCATTCCGAGATAAATACCGACTACCGATGACAGAGCAATAATTTTCGAGTTGATAATCGAGAGTATCTCGTCGTCCAGTTCAGTTTCTGTTTTGGAAATAATTCTCTTACCGATGAATCCCAAAATCCACTTAAGTATCTTGCCAACGGCAACGACAAGCATGTTGATGATAAAACCTAACACGGCGTGAAACAGAATTCTATTTCCTCCGGTAAGATTTTCTAAAATATTTGAAAGTGAATCAATCATAAAAGAAATAAAAAATCATCCGCAGGAAGTACGGCTCAATCGACCGAACCACCGCGGATGATTAAATAAATTGTGGATTATCAGCCCTGCAATCCTCTGCTTCCAGGTTTTGTAATTGGAACTGCTGTAAGCGATTCAGGAATCTCTTCTGCTGTATACGTCTGAACAACCATTTCCATCACCGAATAGAATTTTGCATCAAATTTCGCTTTCCCGTTACTGCGGTCAACAATACATCCGATACCAACCAGCGTTGCCCCGGCGTTGGTGACCAATTTACACACCTCATCAACGGAACCACCGGTCGTTACAACATCTTCCACCACCAGAACCCGTTCCCCTTTTCTGATTCCAAACCCGCGACGAAGTTTCATGTCGCCGTTTTCCCGTTCAGCAAAGATCGTCCGGACACCGAGTACACGCCCCACTTCGGTGCAGACAACAATTCCTCCAACTGCCGGTGAGACGACCACTTCCACTTCGCTATACTCGTAATGCTTTGCAATGTCGCCGGCGAGCAAGTGAAGATATTTCGGATACTGAAGAACTTTTGCGCACTGAAAATAATGGGGACTGTGAAGTCCCGATGTGAGCACAAAATGTCCTTCAAGGAGAGCATCCGTCTCTTTAAAGATTTGCAGTATCTGGTCCTTGGGTAATTTCATATGGTCCTTGATAGTGAATTATTGTTTACCATTCGTCTTCGAGTTCTTCCAGCTCTTCACGCAATTCTTTCGCTTCCTTTTCATCATTTTGCTCAATTGCAAGATCGATGCCAGACCGATAGATTTTTTTCGCTTCCTGGGTTTTATTCATTTTCCCAAATAATTGGGCCAGTTGATGATACGCAGGCAGATATTTCTCGTTGTGTTTAAGCAATTCTTCCAGTAGTTCGATTGCTGTCAGCGGTTCGTTAATACCGTTGTATTCCAGCGCAAGAGCATATCGAGAAAATGAATCTGACGGATCGTTTGCAATCATTGCTTTCAATTTTTCAATGCGTTGTTCGCTTGCCATGATTGGACCTATACTTATGATGATACGAGTGAGTTAATGTGGGCAGCGAGCGAGAAATCTTTCTCGGTCAGTCCCCCTTCGCTGTGCGTCGAAAGCGTCAGCGTCACCTTATTCCATCGAATTTCGATATCGGGATGATGATCCATTCTTTCTGCAATCAAAGCAACCGATTGAACAAATCCCATCGCATGAACAAAATCCTTTGCCGTTACAGTGCGATAAATGGCAACTCCATTCCGTTTCCATCCTTTAATAGAACGTAGCGCTCGAACGATTTGCAGTTCATTCAATACTGCCACGGAGTTGTTCCATACCAATGGTTGGTGATAAAATTAAGTGTTTGAATATAATTAAGTTTTTGCGAGGAAGCCAGGCGTAGAAACGCAAAATATGCCAAGAATTTAACTTGATTTTACCACTTCACTCGAAGAAATTAGGCTGAATCATCAAACAGTATCATATTGAAGTGGCCGTTGTCAAAAAAAACCATTCATACCACTAGTGAATTCGATAAGAGCACCGATAGAGTGAGGTGTTCGTTAAAACGATGAGACGATCATTCACAATCGTTGCATCAACAAATGGCTCGATGGAAGTAGCGCCAATAATCATCTTTGATACGATCGTCTGTTCCTTCAGGGTTTCCAGCTGAATCATTGTGATGAGTCGGGGAGACACAACTATCAATGTCCTTTCAAATGTCGAAACTGCATTCCATTCGATAGTCGAAGCGAGGGGAATTGACTTCAAATAATTCCCAAACATATCGTAAAGTAATATCTGATGGTCGTCCAGCACAACCACTTCATTATCTGACGTAACAGCAATATCCTTTGGTTTACGGATTCTGATATTGGACGAAGTGTAATTTCCGAATTCTTTATCAAGGAATGAACGAGAATTCAATTGCAGTACTCGTTTTCCATCTGCATCGAGGATATATAGTTCTCCGGTCGATGATACCGCACTAGCTATCGGTTGACACCTTCCTACACCTTCAATCGTCTCTTCATTATATTGCTGAATAAATTGAAGTTGTTTATCAAACCGCTGAATCCGTCTGTTATTATTGTCTGAAACAAATATATCCAGCAAAAAAGAAGTAGCAACATCAGAAGGAAAATCGAATGCCTCAGAGCTCCATCCTTTTCCTCCAATCGTTCTTACTATTGTGTTCTTATTGTTCACAACGTGTACTGAATTATCAGACACATCCGCAACATAAAGTGTTCCGTCAACTGAGGCAGCAATACTGGACGCCATTTTAAACAGTTGGCACCAGGATTCAACAACAATATCGGATAATGAATCACTCTGAAACCATAGAAAAACACAAATGAAAATTGACATGTTCGAAATATACAAAATATTTTTCGTTAGTTTTGGATCTGACTAAAAAACAAATGCCCTCGATTACTCGAGGGCATTTGTTAAACTGGTGAAGAGAAGACTCTTCCGTTATCCACGAAAGAATTACTTCAACAACATCATTTTCTTTACGCTCTGGAACGAACCGGCTTTCATGGTGTAGAAATACACACCGCTAGAAACCGATTTACCGGATGCGTCTTTTCCATCCCAACGCGCTTTAAATTCGCCAGCTGCATGAACTTCGTTAATCAGCGTACGAACTTTTTGACCCAACAGGTTATACACTGCAATTTCTACCGATGAATTCATCGGGACATTGTAGGTAATTTCTGTAGTCGGATTAAACGGATTCGGATAGTTTTGACTTAATGAGAACATTTCTGGAACAATACCATTATATGCGGATACCGAAGTAACCAACTTTAAGATATTGTTAACATATGAACCGCCGAATTTGCTGTTCACGTCGAAAATCCATGCATAACCCGGATCTTCATAAATGGTATCATACAGGGCAACCGATGTGTCGCTTCTGAAGTTCGTGCCAAGCGGTTCAAAAGCAAAGTAGAATGTATGCCATGAACCATCAGCAGCAGAATTTCTTACCGCAATCGGTTTGTTACCATACGTGGAATCTCTGAACAAGACTTTTGCAGATGCCGTCGGTTCAAGTTCATCCATCCAGTTAGCCCACAGTGAACTCACTTCAAAATAGATGTTATACCAATACGTTACACCTTTTGACGCCATATACGTGGGGATATAACCAAACACATCATCACCGATTGCTTTATCGGGGAAAATTCTCCACGGATTAGTTTTTGTTACTTCAGTAGGTGCAGCATAGTACGGATAATCTTGATTGATCAATGATTTTACACCAAAATATTTGGCGTGTGGGTCATCATCAAGGAATGTCGTATCAAGATATTTGCTGATGAATCCATGATCTTGATCAGCCATAAAATATACTTTTTTACTGGAAGGTGTTGCTGTAGACAACCAAGCAGCAGATTTTCCTGTCAAATCAGCTTTACCACCATCGCCAGCATATTCAAAAATGGCTTTAGTATAGAGATTATATAAATCCGGAATATCAGCAGTTCCATACGACGCTACATCCCAGATATCATAATATCGTGGTTCAGACACGGTATCTCGCATGTTATAAGCTCCAAGTGTGCCGAGCGAATTATTACCGGTATTTCTACCATTCCAAACAAACAAAATATCATATACTTTCTTGAAGATAGTATAAGTATATACCGATGATTCCGACATATTTTTATTAACGTCGTATGCTTTAATATAATATGATACAGTATCGTTTGGATTTGCACCCGGCAGTGTACCAGTATATGTAGAACCGGCACCGGTCATAGCGGAAACTTGCCATGCACCGTTTTTACCAATTTTTGCATACAATCGTACAGAATCAACACCGGCAGGTCCGCCGCCTGGGTTATCATCTGTAACAACTGCGTTAACAACACGTGAGGTAGTTTTTAATGTGGTAAATAAGCGATCCAAGCTAACAATTTTAGGAGCGCGATCTGTGGTATATTCAATAACAACGTACATACCCCATTCATAATCACCGCGAAGGTGCCAACCAGCATCGGCTGGGCCTGAACGGCCTGTTTCATAATATTTGAATGAGTGATACGGTGCGCCAGCTGATCCCGCCGACAAAATTTCCATACGGGTATCTGCTCCGGCACCGATATCGGATAATTTTGTGTCATTCGATAACGTAAAGCCGAATGTTTCGAAAGGGTTCACGTTCAATGAATCTCCCCAATCTTCCATCTTTATACCTTGCCAAACGTTGGAGTCCAATGTAACTTGCAATCCACCGACAAACCATGCAGCTTCTTTTGAGAACATATCAAAGCTATAGGTCACAGAGTCCGCTTTACCGTTGCTGTAGAACCATTGGTCACCCGTAGCCGGTTTAAATGGTTGTACACCACCGTCACCGTCCGACAGATCTTTATATGCGCCCAAATAGTTTGTTGCCGGAGAGGCAGCAAATTTTGCTACGCGGGAATCAACATGCCAAGCACGAATTGTTCCTTTGTTGATTACTCCACGATTTAAATAATTAGACCACCAAAATTCTTTCACCGAGCCGCCGGCCGGTGGTACGAACCATTGAAAAGCAACATCTTGGTGCGTCCATCCGAAGTTCACGGTAAGATCGGCATCGGAAGTATAATTCTTCAAAGTATCAATTAAGCCGGCGCTGTTGCTGGCTTTATAATACGATGCGCGTTGTTTTTCTAAACGCTCGATCGCAGTTTTCGCTGATTCCCCTTTTTTCAAAGGAATCGCTTCTTGCTTCCCATTTTCACCAATGCGAAGCAAAACGCGTTCGCCTGCGAATGCTGTTAAGCAGAATGCCGAAAGCAAAAATAGAGTAAAGAGTTTTTTCACCATAGAGGTTACTCCTTGTAGGTTATGAGATATGTGGATTGTGATGCTTCAACGATGTTATTTAGCATAAATATCATATAAATGCAACATAAATTTCAACAGTTAAAATCCCAATTTGACTGAAAACACATGGTTTGCATCGAAAAATTTTGCATCCCTAAATGCATAATCAAACGTAAAATCTAAACCGTCAAAATTCTGATTGATGCCTGCTCCGAATGTTGCACCAAAGATATAGGAATCGATATAACTGTCCTGCGAAAGATTATATCCTCCGCGAACAAAGAACGAATTATCCCAAACAAATTCAGCTCCGAGCTTATACTCATCATCAGAGAGGTTTTGATTTTGGAAAATGGAAGCAAGATTTACATGACTCTGTTCATTCAACGGCATTTTGTAAGCAAACCCAAGTTCGATTACCGACGGCAATTCAGCCCGGGCTGCTTCTAATTTATAGAATGAACTTGGCCGCAACAATTCATCAATCTGACCACGACGGATTAATCCTGAGCCATCATACTGCATTTGTGGTCCGATGTTCTTCACTGCCACGCCTAAATCAAGCCCGCCAACATTGGCAAAGTTTTTATACTGAACACCAAAATCAAAACCAATACCGTTGGAGCTCACACGGTCGATTTGTTCCGACACAACATTGGTTGTTATACCAATTGAAATACGGTCGGTAAAAGCGCTGGAATATGTGAGTCCGAAACTGGAATATCGTGGAGTAAAAGTTTCTCCAGTGCCATCCGGAGATGTTTCCGTGGTAACGGCAATATCGCCAATCGAAAGACTCTTAATTGTTATTGCCAGCGTACCAAAACCTTCAAAGGTACTGCTGACACCGACAAAATCGACCCCAATATCGGCAATATAATTCATGTGAGAAAAGATTGCTTCGCTCTGTTTTTTGCTCCATGCAACGCCTGCCGGATTATAATAGACAGCTTCAATACCGTATGATGACGCAACGGTAGAACCGCCCATTGCAAGGTCACGACCACCAACTGGTATCAGCAGCCACGGTGCCGCTGATGTTCCCGCTTTATCACCTCGGCCGGCTAGGCCAAGGTGAAAACATGTTACGGTAGCAACAAGGAGCAACAGCGAGAGTTTTTTAATAGTCAACATTGATATACTCCCCTTCAAGAAAATATTTTTTGTTTTCATAATAGGTCCTCTCGCGGATTAGAAGTTATCCAAGAATTGCTGTTCCATGATAATGGCAGATTTAAGAATTTTCACTCCCAAATCTCCCATATCAACGTGCACCAGATAAATTCCGCTTGCCACCGGAAGTCCTTTGTGGTTTGTCAAATCCCAATCGATAAATTGCGTCGGACCAGTTTTCTCGATTGTTTTCACCAACGTACCGGCCAGGTTAAAGATTCGAATTGTCGCTTTTTCCGGTAGATGATTAAATGTTACAAACCGTGCTTCGCGTCTTCGTTCCGAACTATTTACTGCATAATACGGATTGGGGAATACGTTTACTTTGCTTACTTCCGATTTAGCTGCTGACACGATACCGGTCTTGTACGAATTCAATTGGAATCGACGTCTGTCTCCAATTTTTGCAGTCTTATTCGGAGCAAAACGTACTCGAACTCCAGCCGGCGGTGGATCGCTATTACCTTTTTCGTTCACAAACGAAATATCCTTCAGGATATGATCTGTGCCATTTATATACCGAGCAATAATAGATTTAGTTTTCGGTGGGAAAACGGCATTTGTTCGAGCATAATACGATATGGTATCTCCACTGGACGCAACATCATTGCAAACACCGATAATTTTATTGAAGACTTGTTTACCGTTGATCGGAGTATTCCACTTTGTGTTCCAAAGAGTATCGGTAGAATCAACAATTGCCATCACACGAGTGGTATCCTTGAAAATAGCAAATGGTACTCTAATAGCTTTGGAATTTGCCGGTAATTTTGCAGCAGTAAACGCCCAATTGATATCATTATTAAATTCAATAAAGATATCGGATTCGTTGTCTTTTGCACCAGCAAATTGTCCGAGAGGACCCAGGACGCTATACGCTTTCGAAGGATTTGCATTGTCAAGAACAGATCCCTTTCCTGGCGCTATTTCTTCTACGCTTTTTGGCCCTTTAGGTGAGGGCACAGCAAAGAAGTTAAGTCCTAAATCCGGGAATCTATGAGCAGTGTACGTAGCTTTAATAGACGGAGCCGGTGGTGAATAAGGTCCCTGTAAAGCAGTACGAGCGAAAAGACCTGTGGAAATGTTATCCCGAATCTCTCCACCCGGACGTGCTGCAGTGTGAACATTCACATACAGATTTCCGGCAGTAAAATCATCCAGTAACGAATCTGGAATTACCCAAGCAGAATCAGAAACTCCATTGACGAAAGTGCCAAGTTTGTGAACAGTGCCGCCAACTACTCCTCGCGCTCCCTTATGGATATGAGCTGCAGTAATTGGGCCCGACAAACCTTGTACAGAAACGCGATACTTCAACGAAGTTTTGGCGTCATTTAATGTAAACCGTCCGAAACCTTTGGCATTTGGCCTCGATGAATCTGCCGGCACTTGATTTGTGGCGCGTAAGTCTGCAAAGACCGACGTCATATCTGTTGATTTATCGTCAATCTTCACTATTGTGTAATTTGGAGGAGTTGATGTACCTCCATACCATATTTCAAACACACCACCATTTTGCACCGTTGGATTAAAAATTTCTGCTCCGATGGATGCATCATTATCACCGTTCTCCAGTGTAGAAGGTATAGTGACCACATCATTAACCGTATATGGATGCACTATACCCGGATTCGGCGTGTGCGGAACGATAACCGCTATGTTCGGAGTACTTTCGAACGATTTTGTTACCAGCAACGGATCAGGATTAAAGTTATACGCCGTAATAGCAAAGAAATATTGCTGTCCGTTTACCAACGGTTTATTTCTGATCTCATCTTTTGTGATATACAAATACCGGGTTAATCCGGAATTCTTTCCGACTTGAACCGGTTTTGTCAATATTTGTCCCGAACCTTCATCAAAATCTTCTTGAGATATTGTCGAGGGATCACCCGGCAAATCGTAGGTAGCAAGTTTTTTCGCATTGCTCAAAGGAGATGTTGCTGAAGGTAATTGATAAACGTTATACCCTTCAAACACAAAACCTTTCGAATTTGAAGTTTCTGTTTCCACTACGGCAACACTGTCTCTTTCCCATTCCAGAACAATGCCTCTATCAAGTTCTACATACGTAAATTTCGGTTCCTTCGGCGGCTTTGGAAGATTAAAGAGATTATTATACGCCGCTTGAGTTGTTTTATCGTAGAACTTTAACACCTTAATACTGGAAATGTAATCAGATCCTACGCCGCCAATCAGAGCAGACACGAGTTCTTGGGTGTCTCCAAGTGCCATATTGAACGGACCAGACGTTAACAAAATACGGCGATCGCCAGGCTTTTCAACAAGTCCATCAATCCAGCGGGGATTTTTGTTTGGATTACTATTGTCTTCAGGATTTCCACTTAACCAAAAAGTAGTTGAATCTTTTGTCACCGGATCAATCAATTTACCCGGGTATGGGGGCGGTTGTGGCGTTGGCGGTCCGCCGAGGAACATACTATACCATTGCCACGAACCATTCAAATTGAATCCGGGATCAGTATAATTTCCACTTCCGGCAAAATAGATGAACGATGTCATCGGAAGATTTTTTGCACCAGGACGATATTTAAGATCAAATACCGCTGTATCAGTAGCCGATAATACTTTAGGACCTTGCAAGAAATCAAACCCAGCGGCCGGAGGTGCTATACTAAATTTCCGATATTCCTTGTCCTGCGTTGTTGAGTTATAGATATATCCTAAACTCAAAGAAATATCGCAACCGGCGTAGTCATCACCTGCATCACCGAGATCCGGATCAGACCATTGGCACAAATACATATTGGAAATAGTGCCGTTTGCCGGTGTTGTTGCATGACCTTTATAAATCAATTTAAATTTTTTGAACAACATATTGCCCAGTGCATCTGTGCGATTGTAGCCCCAGATTGTCACTTGCATTTCCAATCCGAGCGGTTTAGTTTTCCATGGTGAATCACCAGCGCGGATATCGTTCGCAACATACCAAATAACCTGGTCAGCATCCGCCGCACCGGGCGTTTCTCCGTCAAGCTTACTATTCTTATTCACATCTTCGCCGACATCAAGCACAGCATTCTGATTTACGTCTTCACCCCAGTCAAGCTTTTTATTGTTCGCGCCGACCAAGTTTAAATTTTCATCAAGATAGCCGATATCGTAAAAGGGAGCACCTTTTTTCCATGGCCATTCCTTCCAATCGGTAGCATATTGGGTGCGTACTGCGCCGATTTGTCCATCGGATACAGAGCTTAGTGCAATTGAATTGATTTCAGCAGCGTCTTGTTTCAGATCCGCTGTTGCATAATCCCTGCGCACTCTCCAGATACGAACATCGGCAGCAGTCGGATCTTCAGTAACCCCAGTGCGGTACCCTAAAATTGCTCCCGGACTTGTACCGGAATTATAACTCTGTCCGCTCACCCTTGGTTGATTACTTGCCATTGCAGCATCGTTGGAATACCCTCCCCACATTAAACCGGAAGAGAATATTGCCGTTGTAGTTCCCCGGGGATATGTCAATCCTGAATTACCGGTGAAGGGATTTTGCTCTTGTTTTCCGTTCGATTCATACCAGGACGACATTCTGTTGATATTTAACAACGTGGCGTTCGGTTGACCCGATGATTTCATGAAGCTTCTATTCGAGTTTCTCGATCCATCTGGTTCCTTCGCGAACATCATTGCGGCAATGATGCACACAAGACCAACAGAGCGATAGAGATATTGTAATTTCTTCATTATATATACTCCGTTAATGTTATTAACCATTAATATTCTTCAACAACTAAAGTTCAAGTCTCATACCAAAACGAATCTGTCGCGGGGTGCCAAACAAATTATTCAGTGCGACATTACGATAATGCATTCCATTACGCAGATTCGCATTTCGATATAGTTCTTCGTACCCCGGACCATTACCGGCAACAATGCTTGCACTGAGCTCTGGATTGCTTAAGAATCCATCGTCATATGCATTTCCAGTCCGCCGGTACACGTTAATCACGTTTTTAGTATTGAGCAAGTTTTGTACATAACAGTATATTTCGGCGGTGACGCCGGCAATGTCAAAACCTTTATACATTCTCAAATCCAAATTCGAATTCCAAGGAGTTGTAGAAGAATTAATTGCTTCCAAAGGATTACTGTTACGAGCATCGTTTTCAACAAGTGCTCCTGTCTGTGCATCTTGTTGTCCAATACTACCCGATGAACGAGTAAACGGATGGCCGCTATTGAAGGAAATCAACATATTCATACCGAACTGTTCTAATACTGGACCGCCATCATCTTTTCCAAATGCATAGTCCAAATTAATAGATCCTCTATGTGTTTGATTGAAGTCCAACGGAGAAATAATTGACGGATAGAGTGTTCCGTTTTCAACCGAAGAGACCGCTGCACCCGGCGATGAACCTGTGCCTTGCGCGTCCGAATATGTATAGTTAATTTGCGCACGTAATCGATTGATCCGGCGCAACCGAAGAGTTAATTCCACACCTTTGGTTGTTACAAAATCTCCGTTAACGTACGAGTTATATCCCGACGCCGTGGCTTGGGGTGTTGTAGCGATTCGTTTAATCTGGATCTGCCCCTGGATATCTTTGTAAAAGCCTGTTATGTCAAACGCTGCATTTTCAGTAAATTGTTGCGTGAATCCCACTTCGTATTGTGTTGTACGCGTTGGCTGAATATTGTATCCAACCGGATTTGAAATAAAATTACCACCGCTGAAAATTGTCGCTTGCGATCCGCGTCCACGATAAATTAAATTCAAACGAGGCGCCTGGAGAAATTTACCCCATTGTAAATGAAACACTGTTTTATCAGAAACCGGGAATGAAAAACCAAGACGAGGACTAATGCCAACAAAAGGATCGGATTTAGCAATACCGGTTGCCAGCACCATTGGATACGACGCTGCAACTGAATTATCAACGGAAGGATTATCCGGTCCCTCAATCACACCAGGGGTTGTCGGATCGTCGACGAATTTAATATCATCATTATCAATATAATCCAAACGGATACCCGCATTCACAACGAGATCGGAATATTCCAATTTGTCCTGAATATATGCACCGATATAACGGGGAGTTTTTGGCCCGTCAATATTATCTGCATCATCAATCTCATTCCCATACATATCATAGCCGTAGAAGTTACCACCGGCATTGCTCGCAACCAGAACATCTCTGCGTTCACCCGGCGTACGAGCATCATCAGGATTGGACCGGTAGTAACCCAGCAGTCCAATACCTCCCTGAGTAAAATTCCTCACAGTATATTGTTCGATTGAGGCACCCAGTTTCAGTTGGTGTTCAGAATTTACCTGACTAGTGATATCAAACGATACACCGACCTTATCCTGCTTTCCTTTCGTATAATTTGTCTGAACTTCACCCGGTTTGTCAAACGTAAAATCATACAATTCATACGATGCGGGATCAGTATAGTAATTTCTGAAAGCAAATCCGTGTTTTGTATTTTCAATACTATCAGCATATAATAGAATATTATCGCCGTAATACGGATCGTATGTTTTATTTCTGTCATCCAAATAACTGAAGTTCAAATCATACGATGTTGCCGAGCTCAGAATATGTGTGAGTTTTGCATTCAACAAGAGATTGCTATTCTCAGTAATTCCAAGTCTACTCATATTGTAAATATTCGTGATTGGATCGGTATTTTTTTGCTCACGCTGGTGAGAAAAAGATCCTCCTAAACGGACAATAATAGGATTAAAATCGAATGTGAGTGTTCCGTTTGTTGTATATCTATTTCTCAATTGCCCTGGTATATTACCAGGTTTTATCTCTAACAATGGAACCACTTTATCGACTCCATTAAATAATGCATCGGGTTTGGAATTCGGAAGGTTCTTCATTGTAAATCCATCCCAGAACCGCACTTCGACATCGCGTTGAAACTGGTTTTCACCAGCCACAAAAAACTTTACATTACTAACGCCGGGAAGAGGACCACCCACCGTCATAACATAATTGCTGTAACCGTATGAATACGTTCCAAATTTTCTTTCAAACTGATCCGTGAAATTATCTGTCTCAGCTTGAATCGAGACTTTATACTCCTGACTTCCGGCACGCAACGATTGACGGACGATACCGGCGTTGGCTCCACCGTATTCAGCCGTGTAACCTCCAGCCTGCACTTGGAATTCTTCCAACGCTTCCGGGATAATTGTCGTCAAGTTGGTTCCATCAACGACACTGCGGGAACTCGCACCTTCCACGTAATATCCCACTTCGTCATTTCTGCCCCCGCGAATATATAAATTGCCATTCTGCAGAACAACGCCGGCAGACAATACAACTGCCTGTTGCACGCCTCGCACCGGTAATTTCTGAATATCCTCTTGCGTACCGATACGCACCGCATTGGTTGCATTTTTATTTACTAGCGGACGGTCTTGAATAATCACCACTTCGTTCAATTGAACTTCCGTTGAAGTAAGATTAAAGTTCACTTCACTCGTTAAATCATCATTCACTTTAATATTGTTGATAATAACATTTTGATATCCGAGGAATGACACCCGTAACGAGTATGTTGCCACAGGAAGATTCAGAATGATATAGTTACCATCAATATCCGTCACAGCACCATAGTTTGTCCCGACGACCACGACACTGGCACCCACCAGGGCTTCTTTGGTCTTTTCATCGACGATGCTTCCACGAATTTTACCCGATGCCATAAGCTCTGCCGAGCAGAACAAGAGAGAGCCTATCAACAACAGATATAATTTATACTTCATAGATCCTCCAAAAAATAATTTATTCAGAATTTTTTTGCGCGTTAATGAGTATATTTTTGTGTTGATCGTACTCCGGCACTGTCTAGAACTACGACAGAATATGTTTTTGTTTTCGAAACAGTTACCGATACGCTATCAACGGCTTTTCCATCGTACTGGATGAAAAATTTGTACGTGGTGTCATTTTTACATTTTAATACTCTGCTGACACCTTCCCCAAACTTCACGCGGGGAATTATATTATTGCCCGCCGAAGACGTTCGAATGGCGACACCGGTGTCCTTGCCCATATCGGGATACGCATTGACAAATTTCACAATGGCTGAATCTGTTCTTCCTACCGGCTGGAACAACAATCGTTCCTGTGTATTGGCGAATTCAATATTCCCAAAACGCGCCAAGCCGCTTTCATTTTGCTCCAGCGCCTTTTTACGACCGACAAAATACATCGAGTATTGACGTTCACTCTCGATTGTTGTTGTGATGGAATCAATCGTTATTTTCACCGTATCTGGAGTCACAGTAATGAATTTTACCGTGCGTCCATCACGTGTTGTATCGGAGACCAGACGTGCAGTAACGGAATTCCCTTTGATGGAATCACGATATGTTGTGACGAGCGAATCAATTTTTACTACTGTAATTGAATCGATTCGCACACCTTTCCCTTTAAGAGTGAACAACCGGTTACCGGAAGCGATGTCGTAATAACTTGTCGTCGATCCTCGCGCCATCGTCTTTTTGAACGAACCGTCTACATAAAGGTCATATGATTGAGCAAAATCCACTTGATACCGACGGTACCGACTCACTGTGATAGTTTGATCGTATGTAATCTTAGTACGAATACTATCAGTGCCGCTAATTAAGACGGTCTTTAAGATCGAATCTTTTTTGATATACGTGATTTTTGAAATCGGGTATGCTATCGTATCCACACTTCTGCCGGCGTGGAAATATTTTATAGAAGAACGATAGTTTGGAGGAGTTGGTCCGTTGGTAGGTGTATCAACACAACCAACCAAGGAAAAGGTTGCAATCAATGCAACAAAATAAAACAGACGCTGTCCGTTCAAAAGCATTGGTGGGGTCTCCTTATGTTTTTTGAACTAAGTGATTATTGAGTGTATATTTGCAGTAAACAATGTTGAAGTGAGTATCAAATTTTTTCGATAACAATTCTTTCAATATTTATTTACTATTTGATTAATGAATTGAATATAAAGACAGCGACTTCAATTGTCAAGCGTCACATCACTTTTGTTCATTATTTCCCATAGTCTTAAACAATTGTACTAACCAGAATATTTGATGTTATTCAGTCAATTTTCATCACTTCTTGAAGCATTTTGACCCATCTTTACACCTGTTCATCCCAAATTGGTGTTGTACCAATCCGGTTGTCATTATTTTTGTTTGTCATTTTACTGATACAACCAACCAACTACCAATTCAGGGAGGATCGCATGAAACTCAATAAAAAGGAAGTGGCGCAAAATTTAAGACTGTTCGGTTATAAGCGCTATGGAACGATGAAAAAATTTGCCGAAGCACTCGATATGAATCCATCTACATTATATTCGGGATATCTGAATGGTAGAAGCTTGCCTGGTCCTGTACTGTTGGTTAAATTGATCGATCTCGGATGCAACATCAATTGGCTACTCACGAGCAGGGAAACGCCATTCGCCGCAAACCAAACAACAATCGTCAATGCAACAGACGATGAATCTATCCGACAACGTGTACCACTCCCACGTACAGTGCTAAACACATCACAATTTGTCGATACTAAAAAATCGAACGGTGTGTTTGCTGATTCCAGACGCTAACGTTCAGCCGGTGTTTCTTGCAACCATTGATTACACTTTAAGAACAGACCGACTCTCGACAATGACGACAAAAACGTATTGGCAAAAATATCGAACCGAGTTACTTTTTTATTTTGGCTTCCTGTCAATTCTGGGGATTGCTTTTTTTCTTCAGGCAATTTATGCCGATTCGTATGATGCCACTGCTCCTACACCTACAACAAATGAAGTAATTAATGTGTTCGTAGACCGTGTTATTGCGGCATATTTGTGGTTGATGCTCACGCCTTTAATCATCTGGTTTGCCGAAAGAATTTCCGATAAAAAGCTTCCGTTTCTCGTCACCGTTGTATTCCATGTTTTCGCAGGTTTGTTTTTCACGCTCATCCACATTCCGATTTATACAACGTACATTTACGTTGTACATTCATTTATTCCATGGATGTACGGCGGTATCTTTGAAAAGATGCCGGATGTTTCATATATCGATTATGTCTCCACTTCGCTGACAAAAGTAAACCATGTTTATCGTCTGCTCTATTACAGCATCATTATTGCCATCCATTTCGCTTTCGACTATTTTCGAAAATATTCCGAGCGGGAATTGCGCGCATCGCAACTGGAAATCCAATTGAAAGAGGCGCAGATACGTACTCTCCACCAGCAGTTGCAGCCACATTTTCTCTTTAATACACTCAACGGCATCTCTTCATTGATGTATCAAAGCGTGGAACAAGCAGATAAGATGCTTACCTATCTCGGCGATCTATTACGAATTTCGTTGGAGCGAATGGACGTGCAGGAAGTCCCCTTGAAAGACGATATCGCATTCATCGAACGGTATTTGTTGATTGAGCAAACACGGATGGGGGACCGGCTTATCGTGAAAACAAATTTCCAACCGGATACGCTTGATGCGTTGGTTCCATGCATGATGACACAACCGCTGCTGGAAAACGCAATAAAACACGGTATAGCGCCGTTGGCTAGACAGGGAACCATCTCCGCATCATCCTGGAGAGTTGCCGAGAAGCTATTTTTGCAAATTGAAGACAGCGGACGCGGATTTGGCGAATCACTTGAACAAAACCTCACTAAAGGGTATGGAATTAAGAATACCCTGGAACGGCTCACCATTCTCTATGGAAATAACTATTCCCTTACGTTTTCCAACAAAGAATCAGGTGGGTTGCGTGTAACTCTTTCCATCCCCTTCCGTATGTTCACAGATTAATAACTACCGTACTGTACAACAAATTCACCTTTTGCGACACTCTCTATTATGATTCGCGCGATTATCGTAGATGATGAACCACTGGCTCGCGAGAAAGTGCAGCTGTTTGCAAACGACGAATCCGATATCGAGATTGTTGAGCTTTGCACTAACGGACAAGAAGCTATCGCTTCGTTTCATCGACACAAACCCGACCTGCTCTTTCTTGACATTCAAATGCCGGAAATAAATGGTTTCGATGTGCTAAAGCATCTTCAGTTACATCCTCCTTTGCCGGAGATCATTTTTATTACAGCATACGACGAATTTGCCCTACGTGCATTTGAATTCCATGCATTAGATTATCTGTTGAAACCGTATGACCGGGAGCGTTTCACTAAAGCGGTTGCTTACGCACGTAACTTAATTGCATCCCGCCCACAGTCGGATGTTACTACCGAACAAATTAAGGCGCTACTGGATTCGTTGAAGCAGTCTCCCTCCAAACTTGAACGACTGATAGTAAAGACGAACGGGAGGATAATATTTTTACGGATTGATGAGATTGATTGGATGGAGGCGGCGGGAAACTATATTAAACTGCATGTCGGAAACGAAACGCATCTAATGCGCGAGACAATGAATAAAATGGAAGAGCAATTAAGTTCTCAACAATTTATCCGAATTCACCGCGGTACGATTATCAACATTGCAAAGATAAAAGAACTGCAGCCATATTTTAACGGCGAATACAAAGTGACGCTGCAGAACAATACAACAGTCATTCTCAGCAGAGGATATCGCGATAACTTCACAACCGTACTCGGGAAACCGCTTTAAAAAATACACAACCCCCGAATTACCAGGGGTTGTCGTCAAACAGAATATCAACAACAATTACAATGTTACCACTTTCGCATTAAAGACTCCATCCAACAATGCTACTTTTTGCAACACTGCATCCGGAATCGGTGTATCCACATTTACCACAGTTAATGCACGTTCACCGATACCCGAACGTCCCAATGATAATCCGGCGATATTAATATTCGCTTCGGCGAGAATCATGCCGACTTTCGCCAGCATACCGGGACGATCGACATTTGTATAATAGAGAAACGTTCCATCGGGATTTCCTTCGATGGAATATTTATCCAACCGAACAAACTTTAAGTGTTTTCCTCCAAAGACGGTGCCGGCAAATGTCCGCTGTTCCGATTCGGTTGTATAACCGATCGTAAGGAGATTTGCATAGTCGTCCGATTCGGAGATTTTCTTTTCACTGATACGGACACCCATTGAATGGGCAAGCACGGGGGCATTGATATAATTAACCGGCTGGCTCATTAATTTCGAAAAGATACCGCGCAAGACACCGGCTTTAATCAACTCGGAATGTTTATGCAACAATTCACCGCTCAAATCGATCGACAATTCTTTTAACTGCCCTTTCATCACCTGTGCCTGAAGTGACCCAAGTTTTTCTGCAAGCGCAAGATACGGTTTGATTTCATTCGGAACACCTGCCTGCAACGCTGCGGCATTAACGGCACCGACAATTCCCCGGTCCTTCAATGCATCGGCGATCTGTTCTGCAATTTGGATCGCTACTTTCTCCTGAGCTTCTTCCGTTGATGCTCCCAAATGCGGAGTTGCAACAACTTTCGGATGTTTCGCCAGAGTGAAATCTTTCGGCGGTTCTTCTACGAAAACATCCAGTGCAGCACCGGCAACATGACCGCTCTCCAGCGCTTTTAACAACGCTACTTCATCAATAATACCGCCACGTGCGCAGTTGATCAACCGAACTCCCTTTTTACATTTTGCGATAGTTTGCTCGTTCAACAAACCCCGCGTTTCATCGTTTAACGGAGTATGTACGGTAATAAAATCCGACCGGCGGTAGATCTCATCAAGTGTAACAAGTTCTACATTCATTTTTAGGGCAACATCTGCGCTCATCACCGGGTCGAATCCGATCGTGGTCATACCAAACGCCTGAGCACGGGTTGCGACTTCCCGTCCGATTTTTCCCATGCCAACGATACCGAGCGTTTTCCCGTACAATTCCGTACCCATAAATTTCTTCCGATCCCAACGTCCGGCAACGAGACTGGCATGAGCATTCGGGATATTCCGAGCAACAGCCATCAGCATGGAAAAGGTATGTTCCGCTGTTGACAGTGTGTTGCCCCCCGGAGTGTTCATAACAATAATACCTTTACGCGATGCAGCCGAGGAATCAATATTATCAACACCCGCTCCGGCGCGGCCAATCACTTTCATCGCCGTTGCTTTCTCTATTATATCGGCTGTCACTTTGGTGCCGCTGCGAACGATCAGCGCTGAATATTCATGAATAATCTGCTTAATCTCTTCGGCCGGAAGTCCAGGCTTAAGATCTACTTGGAATCCTTCTCGGGTAAGAATATCCACACAACTCTGTTCAATGGGATCTGTAATCAGGATTTTCATATTGGTTGTCGTAAAAATACGTTCCCCAACCAGATGGTCGGGGAATCGTTGAAGTGAATAAAATAATGTTATTTCGTCATCAATGAATTCAGCGTCGCTTTAACGCCGGAACCCATTTCAAAGGTATATCCACATTCCTTCAGCGTCATTTCCAATGCACCAATCATGGTGATCATATCCAGCTCATCATAATACCCAAGATGGGAAATACGGAAGATCTTCCCGACAAAATCATCCTGTCCGCCGGCAATGGTGATTCCGTATTTTCCTTTTAAAATTTTATTGAACTGTTTCCATTCAACACCTTCCGGCACCCATACGGGTGTCACGGCAAACGATGGGAATTCCGAAAATAGTTTCAATCCAGCACCGACAACTCCGGCACGAATAGCATTGGCGAGACGTTTATGCCGCGCCCAAACGTTTTCGATTCCTTCTTCGCGGATCTTCTGGAGTGCTGCATCGACACCAATTACCAAAGAGACTGCAGGTGTCCACGGTGTATCATTGTCTGCATAAGACTTTAAGGCTTTTTTCAAATCAAAATAAAATTTCGGAAGCTTCGAACTGTTCATTGCTTCCACGGCGCGTTTGCTAACGGCAACGAACGCCAATCCTGGAGGAATCATTAACCCTTTTTGTGAACCGGTGACACAAACGTCGATGCCCCAGTCATCAAACCGCATTTCATGCGCGCCGACCGCCGTGATACCATCGACACAGACCAGTGCATTAGAATTTTCCCGAATTAATTTTGACAATGCTTTTACATCCGTTGCCGCACCAGTGGATGTTTCGGAATGAACGAGATAGACTGCTTTCGCATCAGGATTCGCTTTCAGCGCCGTAAGAATCTGCTCTTCCGTTGGTGCTTTCCCCCACTCCACTTTAATCTCAACCACATTCAGTCCGAAGACTTTCGGTAATTTTACCCAGCGTTCTCCGAATTTTCCTCCGTTTGCAGTGATAATTGTATCGCCGGGGGAAAATAAACTGACAAAAGTTGCTTCAACGCCGCCCGTTCCGGAAGATGTTAAAGTTAATACTGGTTGTTCTGTTTGGAAAAGATATTTTAGATTTTGATTTACGCGGGTGAGTATTTCGTTAAATTCAGGATTCCGATGATGAATGATTGGCTCAGCCATTTTCAGCATCACAGTTTCCGGTATCGGTGTTGGTCCTGGGGTAAATAATCGCTTTTTCATAAGTATGTGCTCCTCACAATAGATGACTGTAAGAACGGAATGGTGCGGGGTACAACAATGACGCTTGGAACGATGATTACGCTACTGCTGTCACAAGCTTGGACAAAGGGAGTTCCTTCTCTTCAATCTGGCGATCGATAGTCTTTAACAATTCCATACGTCCATCGCCAGTAACTGCAGAGAACGGTTGGATGCCCACGAGGTGGTTATATTTGCTCAGTTGAGCGCCGATGGTGTTCATCTGCATAACGAGCTTGTTTTTCGGCAGCTTATCCGCTTTGGTGAGGATGAGCAGGAACGGCACCTTGTAAAAATCCAACCACCCCATCATAGTATTATCCAGTTCGGTCGGTCCCAGCCTCGCATCAACGATTTGAATTGCGAGCGCAATCTGTCGGCGTGTATGGAAAAACTCTTCGATCATTTGCGTCCAACCAGCTTTCACATGTTCGGCTACTTTCGCATAACCGTACCCTGGAAGATCGACGAAATAGAGTTCTTTGTTAATAAGATAGTAGTTTAACTCACGAGTTTTCCCAGGCGTCGCACTAACGCGCGCAATGTTTTTGCGATTGCAAAGCTTATTCAGCAGTGAGGATTTGCCGACATTCGAGCGGCCAATAAAGATAATTTCGGGAAGGTTGGTCTTCGGTAGCTGTTTTAAGTTTGCAACACCAACAACAAAATCAACAGTAGAAATTTTCATACTCAAAACACACGAAATGATGATTCACGATGAAGAACAAGGGATAGCGTCTGCTATCCCTTGATGACTGCTGTTATTCTGCGGACACTGTTGATACTGGTTCCGCCGGTGTTTCACTTTTCGCTTTTTTCTTCTGATTGATGCGGGTACGGCGATCTTGTTTCTTTTTCACCGGTTCTGCCGGAGCATCCATTCCAAGAGCAAAATCAACAAGCTCAATCATTGCAACATGCGCACCGTCGCCGAGCCGCTGGCCGAGTTTAATAACGCGCGTATAACCGCCGGGACGCGAGGCTACTTTCGGAGCAATCTCTGCGAACAACATTTTCACAACTTCTTTATCGTTAATATGCCGAGCAACTTCTCTGCGCGCATGCACGTTTTTCGGTCCGCCTTCTACTTCTTTCGCAACGGCATTCTTCGCGCGGGTGATCAATTTTTCCACAACCATACGCGTTTCTTTTGCTTTGGCCAATGTTGTCTGGATCCGTTTGTGCCTCAGCAAGGATGTTGAAAGGGAATTCAACAATGCTTTACGATGGCTTGCCGTACGCTGTAATTTTCTACCTGATCGTCCGTGTATCATTTCAATTCTTCCTTTTAGTCGCTGTCTTTCAAATATTTATCGACATCCATGCCGAATGTAAGGTTGTTTACTTCAACGATTGCCGATAATTCAGCAAGCGATTTGCGTCCGAAATTACGGAACTTCAACAATTCTGCTTCATCTTTACGGACAAGATCACCGAGCGTTTTGATATCGGCAGCGCGGAGGCAATTATGCGAACGAACGGATAGTTCAAGTTCGTCCACCGGCGTTATTAAGATCTTCCGGATGCGAGAAATCTCTTCGTCACGTTCATTGTCTTCTTTTTCAGTTTCCTGAGTCGCATCAAAGTTGATGAAGAATTGTATATGATCGCGCAATACTTTTCCGGCATAGGCAACGGCATCTTTCGGAACGATTGACCCGTCAGTCTCCACTTCCAGCACCAGTTTTTCATAGTCAGTCTGTTGACCGACACGTGTTGATTCGACGTTATAGCGCACATTGACGATCGGAGTAAAGATCGAGTCAATCGTGATCATTCCCACCGGCTGGTCGGGAAGTTTATTTTCTTCGGCAGTAACATATCCTTTTCCGCGGCCAATCCGAAACTCGATTTCGAAATCGGCATCTTTGTTCAGTGTTGCAATATGCAGGTCAGGATTAAGAATCTCAACTTCCGGACTTGCTTTCTGAATGTCGCCGGCAACAAATTTCCCTAGTCCTTTCAAGTGCACCGTCACTTTACCAACTTTTTTGTTGGTTGCTTTCAGACGCACTTGTTTCAGATTCAGGATCATATCGGTGACATCTTCTACTATTCCGGTCAATGCGGTAAATTCGTGTACGATTCCTTCGATACGAATCGCCGTGATTGCATAACCGGGAAGCGAGGAAAGAAGAACGCGGCGCAAAGCATTGCCGATTGTCACTCCATATCCTTTTTCCAGCGGTTGAACGATAAACCGACCGAATCGGTCTGTGGAGGAAGATTCTTCCAACACCACATTATCCGGCATTTGAAATTGTGTATTGCTCATAGTTTGGTTCTCACCAAGTAAAGAAAAATATCGTATGGATTATTTCGAGTACAACTCGACAACGAGCTGCTCGTTTGCAAGCATCGGAATCTCTTCGCGTTCCGGCACGCGCACAAAAGTACCAGCCATCGCAGCTTTATCCAAACTCACCCACGTGTACACCGATGCGTCTTTTACCCGTTTCATCGCATTGTGAATGATATCCAGCTGACGGCTTTTTTCACGTACCGTAATAATATCTCCGGTCTTTAACTGATATGAAGGAATGTTCACCTTGTCCTTATTAATACGGAAATGACCGTGTGTCACCAACTGACGAGCGCTCCGACGTGTCGGTGCAAAACCCATCCGGTAGATGACATTGTCAAGGCGAAGTTCGAGCAATTTCACCAGATTATCGCCCGTTTTACCTTTCATGTGCGTCGCTTTTTCGAAATAGTTTCTGAATTGGCGTTCTAGTACACCGTAGATGTACTTCATTTTCTGCTTTTCTTTCAGCTGCAATGCATACTCCGACACTTTCATGCGTTTGCCTTTTCCGTGCTGACCCGGGCCATACGGACGGCGTTCCATGTATTTGTTCGCTTTGCTGCTGAGGGCAATTCCCAATTTACGGGACTGTTTTACTACTGAACCGGTATTACGTGCCATTCTGTTTTAACTTCCTATGATTTAAAAGATTACACTCTACGACGTTTCGGCGGACGGCAGCCGTTGTGCGGGATCGGTGTCATATCTCGGATGATGGTCACTTCCAGACCAGCAGTCTGCAGCGCACGGATGGCTGCTTCGCGGCCCGAACCGGGGCCTTTCACGAACACTTCCACCTTGCGAAGTCCGAGATCGTACGCTTCTTTCGCCGCTGATTCTGCGGAAACCTGCGCAGCAAACGGCGTGTTCTTGCGAGAACCCTTAAAGGCGTTCTTTCCTGCCGATGACCATGCGATGGTGTTGCCGTAGGTATCGGTGATCGTTACGATGACATTGTTGAATGTCGCCTTCACATACACTTTACCATTCACGTCAACGTGAATTTTTTTCTTTTTCTTTGCCGATACCGTCGGCGCTGCTTGTTGTTTAGCCACAATATTCCTTTCAGAGAACTAATTACTTCTTAGCGATTGCTTTTTTCTTTCCTGCTACAGTCTTGCGTTTTCCTTTACGCGTACGGGAATTCGTTCGCGTTCGCTGACCGCGGACGGGCAGCCCTTTCCGGTGACGCAACCCGCGATATGCCCCGATATCCATCAATCGCTTGATGTTCATCTGGTTCTCGGCACGGAGTGCACCTTCGGTTTTATAATCCGTTTGAATGATTGTCCGGATCTTATTGACCTCTTCATCCGTCAGAGAGCCGACCTTCTTGTTCTCATCCACTCCTGCTTTCGCGAGAATCTCTTTCGCAACGGTATCTCCGATACCGAAGATATAAGTCAATCCGATAACGGAACGTTTATTTTTTGGTAAATCGACGCCAGCGATACGAGCCACTGATTACTCTCCTAATGTTTAACCTTGACGTTGCTTGTGTTTTGGATTCTTTTTGCAAATGACCATCACTTTGCCTTTGCGGCGAATGATCTTGCAATTCTCACAGATCTTCTTTACTGATGCACGAACTTTCATTGTATTCCCTTTTTAACCCTTATTTATAGCGATAGGTAATTCTTCCTTTTGTCAGGTCGTACGGCGACAATTCCACCGTTACCTTGTCTCCAACCAGAATCTTGATATAATGCATTCTCATCTTGCCGGAAATGTGTGCAAGGATTTCGTGGCCATTATCCAGTTTGACACGAAAGGATGCGTTAGGCAATGTATCCGAAATCACTCCGTCAATTTTTATCGCGTCTTGTTTTGCCATTAATAATAGATTGTCAACACTTCTGCTTTACCCTTTCGCACCACGACCGTATATTCGTAATGGGCTGAAGGTTTTCCATCTTGCGTAAGGATCGTCCATCGATCTGCCGCCGTCAGCACTTTGAATGTTCCCGCATTCACCATTGGTTCAATTGCCAGGGTCATTCCTTCTTTCAACACTGTCCCTTTTCCCGGTTTACCGTAATTGGGCACTTGCGGATCTTCGTGTAATTCTCTTCCCACTGCATGTCCAACAAGATCCCGAACTACCGAAAATCCTTCCGCCTCAACATATGATTGTACTGCATGCGCAATATCACCGATTCTATTTCCATCAACTGCCTGTTCAACCGCACGATCGAGAGATTCTTTTGTCACCCGCATTAAGCGTTGTTTCTCTTCGGTGATTTTTCCTACAGGAAACGTGAACGCTCCATCACCAAAAAACCCATTTTTCTTTGCACCAACATCAATCGAAACAATTTCCCCTTCTTTCAGCACCCGTTTACCCGGTATGCCATGCACCACTTCACTATCAATCGATATACACAATGTTGCCGGAAACAAATTCCGTGGATCTGATCCGTATCCCTTAAATGCCGGTTCGCCGCCACAGCTGCGGATATAATCTTCCGCCATTGCATCCAAGTCTGCAGTTGATACACCCGGTTTAATCTGCTGACCGATCAGCTTAATCACATCTCCAACAATCCGACTACTCTCCCGCATTAATTCGATTTCCGCCGGAGATTTTACATGAATCGCCATTAGCGTCCGATTCGACCTTTAATTTTACCGCTCTTCATGAATCCGTCGTAGTGACGCATCATCAAATGCGATTCGATTTGCTGTAATGTATCAAGCGCTACGCCGACAGATATCAACAAACTTGTTCCGCCGAAGAACGATGCAAAACTCGATGTAATACCGAACTTCACCATGAATGCCGGCATAATTGCAATAATCGCAAGGAAAATCGATCCCGGAAGCGTGATCTTGGTTAAAATATTATCGATAAAATCAGACGTGTGCTTACCTGGACGAATACCGGGAATAAATCCGCCGTTTTTCTGCATATTATCGGCAACATCGTTCGGATTAAATGCAATTGCTGTATAAAAATATGTGAAGAATACGATCATTAATCCGTAGAAAAACGAATACGTAAACGATGTGTACTGAAAATACCCGGCGATCGATCCAACGAATTCACTGTCCGGAAAAAACGTTAAGATTGTGCTCGGAATGAACATCAGGGACTGTGCAAAAATGATCGGCATAACACCCGCTGTATTTACACGCATTGGAATATATTGAGTCACTCCGCCGTACACTTTTCTTCCAACCAGACGTTTTGCATACTGCACTGGTATACGCCGCGTTCCCTGTGTTACCATAATTACACCGGCAACTATCAGCAGCATTCCTCCCCAAATGATTAACTCGATGATAATAGGGCGTGCACCGGAACTGACCAATTGAATTTCATCTAACACTGCATGAGGAAACCGCGCAATGATACCAATAAAGATGATCAGAGAAATACCATTTCCCAAACCGCGTTCAGTAATCTGTTCACCCAGCCACATCATAAACATAGTTCCGGCGGTTAAGAAGATCATCGTACTCAACGCGAAGAAAAATCCCTGAACTTCTGCTGGCACGATCGGAACTCCATTAGCGTTCAAACTTTCCAATCGAACGCTGACACCCCACGCCTGCAACAACGCAATCACTACTGTGCCGAGACGTGTATACTGATTGATTTTTTTGCGTCCTGTTTCCCCCTCCTTCTGCAGTTTCTGGAAGAAAGGGACCACGGCGCCAAGCAATTGGATGATAATCGATGCGCTGATATACGGCATAATGCCTAAGGCAAAGATTGCTGCATTGCTGAACGCTCCTCCGACAAACAGATCGTATAATCCAAAGAGTGTGTTATCAGATTGATTTCGCATTGCATCTGTCAACACGCCAGCATCCACACCGGGAAGCGTTACGTGAGAACCAATACGTACGACGATCAACAGACCTGCCGTGAACAACAACCGTGTCCGCAGTTCTTCGATCTTAAAGATATTTCTGAAACTTTCGGTGAATTTACTCATTGATAATATTCAGATTAAATTACTCTGCAACTTTTTCGTTTGAGATCTCAGTTATCGTTCCACCGGCCGCGTTAATTTTTTCGACGGCGGATTTGCTGAACCTATGAGCGGTTACGGTCAATTTCGTTTTTACATCGCCGTTCCCCAACACTTTTACCGGAGAGCGCTTGTCAGATACTGCACCAATTTTTACCAGCACTTCCGGAGTCACAATTCCGTCGATAATTTTTTTATCATCAACTAATTTCTGGAGCAACTCAACATTCACAACTGCATATTCCACCCGATTGCGCGGAGTAAACCCGAATTTCGGTAGACGGCGAACGAGTGGCATTTGACCGCCTTCAAAATTTCGTTTTAAACCGGAACCAGAACGTGAACCTTGTCCTTTATGACCGCGAGTCGAAGTTCCGCCGTGTCCCGAACCTTGTCCGCGACCGATGCGTTTTCGCTTTTTGCGTGATCCTGCAGCGTATTTTAAGTTACTAAGAATATTTGCCATTACTGTCTCCCGTGAAGTACTATCGCCCCGGAGCCGGAGCTCGCATCTTCAAGCTATATTTATGATTTCACTTCTTCAACCGTCACTAGGTGGCGGACTTTATTGATCATCCCAAGAATCTGGGGTGTTTCGGTATGCACAACCGAATAGTTCGGACGACCGAGACCGAGCGCTTTAATCGTCGCTTTGTGCTTTGCCAGCGTGTCGATAATGCTGACCTTTTGTGTGATTTTAATTTTTTTCGGCGCTGCCATTTTCACTCACGCTTAAATTAGTTTTGAAAAAGTTCTTGAATGGAAATTCCGCGTTCTGTAGCAACCATGCGGGCATCGCGCATCGATAACAGAGCGCGTAATGTCGCTTTCACCACATTATGCGGGTTTGCCGAACCCATCTGTTTGGTGAGAATGTCTTTCACTCCCGCCATTTCAAGCACGGCACGAACTCCGCCGCCGGCGATCAATCCGGTTCCAGGTGCAGCGGGACGCAACAGCACTTTCCCTGCTCCAAATTTACCTAAAGCGTCGTGAGGAACAGTTCCGTTAATCAACGGCACTTTCACAACGTTCTTTTTCGCGTCATCCGTCCCTTTGGAAATCGCATCGGCAACTTCGTTCGCTTTGCCAAGACCGATACCAACATATCCGTTTCCGTCTCCGACCACGACGATCGCGTTGAAACTGAAACGACGTCCGCCCTTCACCACTTTTGCAACGCGGTTGATGTGGACTAATTTGTCTTTCAGATCGAGATCACTTGTTTTAATTCGAGCCAAGGTAAATCCTCACAATAATTTTTATTCGTAATGGTTTGCTGTCGTGCCAGGATTCGAACCTAGATTAACGCCTCCAAAGGGCGCTGTCCTGCCATTGGACGACACGACAATTGGACAGCACGACGAGCCGTTTAGAATTTCAATCCGCCTTCGCGAGCACCGTCTGCAAATGCCTTCACCCGTCCATGATATAGATAACCGTTCCTGTCGAACACAACGGTGCCGATGTTTTTTTCAATCGCTTTTTTTGCCAGAAGTTTTCCCACAAGTGTACTTTTTTCCACTTTTGTTTTCACCGCAGAGACTTCCTGTTTGATCTCTTTTGAGTTAGTCGACAGTGCAATCAGAGTTTTTCCCGTCACATCATCAATAATCTGACCGTAAATGTCGTTCAAGCTTCGATATACCGAGAACCGAGGACGTTCCGTGGAACCGAACACCCGTTTCCGGATCGTCTGTTTAATGCGCAATCGTCGTTTTGTCGTATCTTTTTTAATCATAAATTCAATTCACAAAGTTATTATTTCGAACTCGCAGCTGTTTTACCTGCTTTGCGACGGAGCACTTCTCCTTCGTATTTCACCCCTTTGCCTTTGTACGGTTCAGGAAGTTTGAAGGAACGTATTTTTGCAGCAACCAGACCGACCAATTGTTTATCATAGCCGCTGATAACAATACTCGTTTGTGTTGGTGCTTCAATTTTTACAACTTCCGGTGCACGGAACAATATCGGATGTGAAAAACCGAGCGCCAGCGCAAGATTTTTTCCCTTCATTTCGGCTTTATACCCAACGCCGACCAATTCCAACTTCTTCGAAAATCCTTCCGAGACGCCTTTAATCATATTGGCGACATTGGCTCGAGTCGTACCATGAATTGCCCGGTTCGCACGCTCTTCGGTTTTACGGGTAATAGTGACTTCGCTTCCCTTAATTTCAATACCGACAGTAGGATGAAGTTTTTCGTTGAGCTCCCCATTTTTTCCTTTAACG
>JALNZH010000286.1 GCA_023229405.1 Bacteroidota bacterium | reverse complement strand
TATTGTGTCTGGCATTGATATGTTGAATGTTCCGTCGGGATTTGTTTTTATCATGTATGATCCTGAGTCTACGTCTATTTTTACGTATTCTAATTTTTTATCAGTATTTCTTTCGAGTGCTCGAACAGTTCCTTGAATGTTATATTCTTGAGAAAACGCAAAACTTGAAAGTAATGTAATAGATAAAAGAATCCTCTTACGAAAAGAATTCTTCAAGGTGTTTAACGAATCAAACATATCAAAGTGATTAAACAGCTTTCGGTGATTTTAAAACTGAGGTGATTTATGATACAACTGACGATCGGGGAAACTATATTTCAACCAACATCACCATCACCTCAGAGGTGACAGTCATGTGTTAAGCTCTTGGATGTAGCTGACCGTCACCTTCGAGGTGACGGTCAGCTTTCCATATCACCGCTGCAGAAGATATTCCTTCACCAGATCCCAACCCAATACTGCACTGACGATCAATAAAATCAAACCGAAAAACCGTGTAATTTTTCTAATCCGGTCAATTTCAAACTTCACTTTCTGTCTTTCAACCAGTTCCACCAGAGTAAAAAACCACACGGTGACACCAACGCCTGTTCCGAGCGCAAACAGCGAATTATCAATAAGGGTGGGCTCAATAACGCGGTAGCCGTGCACGATACCGCCGATGGTGATCCAGTAAGCAAGAAAGGAAGGATTTGAAAAGTACATGGCCATACCGAGAAGGAAATACCGCTTAAATCCGGGCACATCCTCATCGCTCGGCTGAAAATGTGTTTCGGGAAGTTTCCCAAATGTGGTTTTTACTCCATATACAAAAAATATTCCAAAAGTAGAAACTCGGAAGATTGTATCAAGCGTAGGATTAGAGACGAGAGAGCCAATACCGAATACTGCAGCAGAACAATAGAGAACATCCATTAACGCGGAACCGGTGCCGATCATCAGTGCCTGCGCTGTATGATTCCGAAGCGCCTTCATCACTACCGCAAGGTTGATCGGACCGATCGGTATGGTTGTTACATAACCGATGATAAAACCTACAACAAAAGCGATCATTCTCTGCCTATCATTGATGAGTATTGTTAAATCTGACCGTCACCTCCAAGGTGACGGTCAGAGTAAACTACTTTAAGGAAGTTTGAAGGAAAGTGCAAGAGCATTTTCGGATACAGGACTATGCCGCAGCGTGCGCCGGAAGGAATCGTTCCTCTTCGATATATCCTTTTTCTCTCACGGACTGTAGAATCTCAATGATCGGCGCCGCTTCCATATACTGCATCAAATGGTTCCGCAGCTTCGCCGCATTCGGTTCACCTTTTAAATATCCGATGTAGAATTTCCGCATTTCAATCACCGCTCGTTTTTCCCCTTTGCGTTCAATTGAAAGCGTCAGCAGTTCAACACATTTATCGATCCGTTCAGCAAGCGTCCGCTTCGGCGTGACTTCACCAGTTACGAAATAATGTTTGGTGTCCGAAAAAATCCATGGATTGTCAATCGCACCCCGACCTATCATTACGCCATCACAACCGGTTTCGTCAAACACTTCTTTGATCTGTTGCGGTTCAACCAGACTGCCGTTGACAATAATTGGAATCGAAACTGCCTGCTTCACTTTTGGAATCCATGTATAATCCGGATCGCCGTTATGTCCCTGTGACCGCGTACGACAATGAATCGTTAATCCCTTTACGCCGATTCCCTCCAGCATCTTCGCCACTTCGATAATTTTAATTGAATGTTCGTCCCATCCCAACCGCGTTTTTACCGTAACAGGAATGTTTGTGGCTTTCACCACATTTGTCACCAGACGTTCCATTCTCGGTACGTCTTTCAACAAACCTGCCCCCGCTCCCCTCCCCGCTACTTGTTTCACCCAGCATCCGCAATTAACATCAATCAAATCCGGATGAAGTGAATCAGCCAACCGAGTGGCGCCTTCCATCGCCTCTTCATCTCCACCGTATATCTGGATTCCAAACACCCGTTCCTCTTCCAGAAAACGCATCTTCTCAAATGTCTTTTTATTGTTCCGCACCAGTCCGTCCGAATTAACGAATTCCGTGTACATAATATCCGCCCCGAGCTTTTTACAGACAAGACGAAACGGCATATCGGTAACATCCTCCATTGGAGCGAGGATTAATGGACGGTCAATATTAATGGATCCAATTTTCATAAAATATTTGTTCAGGCATTAGGTAATAGATTCAGGTATGTTCTTTATGCCAATTCCCCGTACCAAACGCTTGCACTATTCAATAGTTCTTTTCTAGTTTGACTTAATATGCTGTATAATAAACTCCGCAAACTGCTTTGTTCCCACCGTCGAATTTGGATTAAGATCCCTAGTAACTTCCTTCGGATTGCTCAATGTTTCGCGGATTGCTTTGTAGATTTTCTCTGCCGCGACAGTTTCACCCAGATGATTCAACATCATTGCTGAAGCTAGGATTAATGCCGATGGATTGGCGATATTTTTTCCGGCAATATCTGGGGCGCTGCCGTGAACCGCTTCAAAAATCGCCGCATCCTTCCCAATATTCGCCCCCGGCGCAACACCAAGCCCGCCTACTAGACCGGAACAAAGATCCGACAAGATATCACCGAACAGGTTCGTCGTAACGATCACATCGTATTGGTTTGGATTCAACACAAGCTGCATCGCCATATTATCGATAATCACGTCGTTGCATTGAATTTCGGGAAACTCTTCTGCTACTTTTTTCGCTACTTCCAGAAATAATCCCCCTGTGAATTTCATAATGTTCGCTTTGTGGACAATCGATACTTTCTTACGGTTGAATTTTCGAGCATATTCGAATGCTGCACGAACAATACGCTCACTTCCATACCGGGTGATGATACCTATCGTCTCAGCCGCACTTTTCTGTGCATCGATATAATGTTCAATACCTGAATAAAATTCTTCGATATTCTCCCGAAACATGACAATGTCCACATTACTATACCGCGATGGGACACCTTCGAACGATTTTGCAGGCCGAAGATTCACATAGAGATCAAATTCTTTCCGCATCGCTACGTTAACACTGCGGAACCCTTTTCCCAACTGGGTCGTTAACGGTCCTTTTAACGCAATTTTGTTTTGTGCAATCGACGCAATGGTTTGTTCGGGAATTGGATCTTTATGCTTATCGATGCCAGACATGCCGGCATACTGCTCATCCCATGAAATATCAACACCGGTCGCTTCAACGACGTTGACAGTTGCTTCTGTAATGCTTGGCCCAATCCCGTCGCCGGGAATAAGTGTAATAGTGTACATCAAACTCCTTATATTCAATAAATTTACTAAATATAGGAAATTTTACGCTTCGAACAAAGATGACCAACCTGTCCAAAAAATCATCTTTGTTAAACGGTGAATTTTCGGTACATTTATTGGATTTATCAATAATTGCCGATGAACTTTTGAAAAAATATCTTTCGTTTATTAAAATAGAGCATACACTCTTTTCCCTTCCGATGATCTACAGCGGTGTGTTCCTTGCGTCAAAGGAACAACCCTCCGTTCAATTACTCGTGTTTGTGTTAATCGCCGCCATTGGGGCTCGTCTCGTGGCAATGACCTTGAACCGTATCATCGACCGGGAAATTGACCGACACAATCCTCGAACGCTCAATCGGGAATTGCCGAGCGGGAAGATGAATTTACGCCAAAGCTATGGTGTGCTGATCGCGGGTTTAGTGTTGTATGTCGTGTCAGCAAAAATGATTTCGGACTTCTGTTTTTATCTTTCACCGATTCCTCTCGTGGTCTTTGTGGTGTATCCGTATCTGAAACGGTTTACTCCGCTTGCACATTTCGGTGTTGGAATGGGACTTGCCATGGGACCCTTAGGCGGATTTTTTGCCGTTACCGGTTCTGCCGAACGATTCGGAGAATCTCTGTTGCTCCCGCTCTTTAATCTTTTCTGGGCTACGGGATTTGATATTATTTATTCCACGCTAGACGAAGGGTTCGATAAAAAGGCGGGACTCTATTCATTCCCCTCACGGTTCGGAAAAGCACGAGCGTTGCAAATTTCTGCCATGCTACACGTTCTTGCGTTTATCGTATTAATTGCGCTGGTAATAATTTCATTGAAAGCGTTGATTGCTCTACCGTTCCTGCTGCTGAGCGGTTTCCTGCTCTGGCTTGAACAGCATAAAGCAGAAGATGTTGAACTGGCATTCTTTAAAATCAATATCGTTGTCGGAGTTTCAATATTAGTTATGATCCTCGTCAGTATATAGAAACGTCAATGTGAAGTCAGGTGCGAGCTATTGGTTTTGTTTTTACCTAGGACCTGACTTCTAATACCTAATTATAGTTTTTATGAAGATTGTCGTCGGAATCACCGGTAGTTCTGGTGCGGTGTATGCTTTCGATTTTTTAAAAAAATCGCGCGCGGATATATATCTCATTGTCAGCAAATGGGGAAAAGTTCTGTTGAAAGACGAATTGAAGATGAATGAAGAAGATCTTCATCCGTTCGTTAAAAAACAGTTCGATGATAAGGATCTTACGGCGCCGATTGCCTCCGGATCGAATTATTTCGATGCGTTTGTTATCCTTCCGTGTTCTACATCCACATTGGGAAAGATAGCTTCAGGAATCGGCGATACATTAATCACCCGCACCGCACAAGTGGCATTGAAGGAACGGTACAAACTAATCATCTGTGTTCGCGAAACGCCTCTGTCCACATTGGCATTGGAACATTGCGCAAAATTATCCGGTTTCGGAGCTATCATAATGCCGATCTCACCGCCGATGTACTTCGTCCCCAAAACGGTGGATGAATATATCGGTGCATTTACGGACAAAGTGCTCGGCGTAGTGGGAGAACAACGAGGAAAAGGTTGGCGCGCGGAAGAGCTGGAATAAAAAAATTGATGTTTTAATCAATGTAGTAGTGCGTGGTGAATTATAATAATGAAACGTCAAGCCGCACTCCCGCCTGCCA
>JALNZH010000331.1 GCA_023229405.1 Bacteroidota bacterium | reverse complement strand
CGCAGAAATTGGATTAACGGATGATGTATGCACGTTGGTTACTGTCAGTGGAACGAATATTCTTGCGGCGGGAACGGCGGCGTTCGGAGATGATACGAATCTTGGAATAATAAAATATACCAGCGGCGGTTCGGTGGATACATCATTTGGAATATCAGGATTTATTGTGACACACCTTATTGAAACACGCAACGACGAAAATTGTTACGGTGTGACTGTTAATGGAGACATCATGCTTTCGGGGTACGCAAAAAATAGCACTAATAATTCCCTTGTACTGTGGGAATTGTTTTCAGGCGGAGAGCCAATGACCAATTTCAGCAGCGACGGCAAAGAGATTCCATTATTCACTCATCCGTCGAAAGCATTTGCCGTAACGACAGATTCACTCGACCCCGGAAATGTCGTTGTCGTTGGAGAGTCTAATGGTGATTTTGCCGTTGCCCGTTACAATTATATCAATCCCACCGATCCTGATGATGAATCCTTCAGCGGGGATGGACTGACGACAACGGATTTTGGAAGCAGCAATGAATCCGCAAAAGCTGTCCTTACGTTGAGCAGTGGAAAAATTCTTGTTGCCGGCAATAGCAACGGCGATGTAGCGATAGCAAAATATAACAGTGATGGAACATTGGATACTTCATTCGACACGGACGGGAAAATAACATTTGATATTTCGTTGGCTAGTCAAACTGAAGAGGTCAATGGTATGGCACTTCAGTCCGACGGAAAGATTCTTATTGCGGGTTCCGTCTTCAATGGAACAAACAATGATATTTTTGTCGCACGGTTCACGAGTTCCGGTACATTCGACGGAAGCACAACGATCCCAGTTGGAACCGGCGACGATGTTGCCAAAGGAATTGCCGTGCAGAGTAGCGGGAAGATCGTTCTCGGAGGTTACACAGTAAACAATGCTGCAAACAAGGATATTGTGCTGGTCCGTCTGAATGATATCGGCGATATCGATGAAACATTCGGAACAAACGGATTTGTCGAAACGACATTGGGAAATAACGGAGAGGATATTTGCAATGCACTATCGCTTGATGCAAGTGGTAAAATTATTATTGCAGGTTCAACCGATGCGGGGAGCCCTTCTACCAAAGATTTTGCTGTCGTTCGATACACTGCCGATGGTAGTGTGGATGGCACAGCAATCGTTTCTATTGGAAGAAGCGACGAGGAAGCGAATGCACTGTTTATTCAGTCCGATGGAAAAATAGTTGCGGCAGGTTATTCATTCAATGGATCGAAAAATGATGTCGCAGCCATTCGACTGGAAGATGTAACGCCATTGCCGGTGGAATTAATGAATTTCAGCGCAGTAGCAGCGCAGCAGAATATTGAATTGCAATGGCAAACAGCAACTGAAACAAATAATTATGGATTTGAAATTGAACGCCGCGCAGTAGATGACCGTCACCTACAAGGTGACGGTCATCTTGCATGGATGAAAACCGGATTTGTTGAAGGGAATGGAACAACCAATGCACCGAAAGAATATTCGTTTGTGGATCACAATCTCTCATCAGGAAGTTGGTCATATCGCTTAAAACAGATTGATCGTGATGGAAAATTTGAATATTCACAATCCGTTGAAGTAACAATTGCTTCAATGCCGAAAGTGTTTGCGCTCGAACAAAATTATCCCAATCCGTTCAATCCAACAACAACGATCAATTACCAATTACCAGTGAACGGTAAAGTTACACTAAAAGTGTATGATGCTATTGGAAGAGAAGTAGCAAGTCTGGTGAATGAAGTGAAAGAGGCGGGATACTATTCCGCAACCTTCGATGCATCGAAGTTATCTTCTGGAATGTATTTTGCACAGTTGCAGAGCGGCGATAACATGCAGTTAATGAAAATGCTTTTGCTAAAATAAATTGATCCGGAATCGTTAATAGTAAATCCCGTCATTTACGGCGGGATTTATTATTGTAATTGGTAAGGACAATTGTCATCCTTATTTGGTGTTGAAAAGGAACAGTCCCAATTCGCTGAATATGATTTCCGTGTCACACCAGGTTCAAGTTCCGCTCAATGAACATCTTTCTGCATCCTATTTCCCGAAATAGTATATTCTAAATAATCTCTCTTTCGGTAAGACTAAATATATTTCTAAATAAAGATCTGCATAATTATTTTATTTGACGGTCATATTGTTTTCCAACCTCACCTTGAAAGTAAACATGCGGATTGTTGACGATATTACCCGAATTCACTTTTTTTCTTTCGGGATTTGCTATGCAAACTAGATACAGGTAGTAACGAAATGATGATCACGCGCAAGATATACTCATTTGCCATTCACTTTATTTATTTCTGCGTGCTGCCATTGGGATCGCTTTTTTCACAGGTACGCGCGGCAGTTCCCTTTTTAGGTTTTACACCATTTCCCTATGCGCTAAGCCAAAGCGACAGCGTTCAAAAGTTTACCTATGACCGAATCGCTTTGGATGGGAATATTATTGCACACCACTTCGACGACGGAATTCCATGGAATGAAGCATTTGCCGACTCCCTTTTTCCGTCTTCCATTGTTAGTGATTGGAATACGCGCATTGCACATACACCGGTGCAGCACAAAGTGTACGTAGCCATTACGCCGATAAATATTTTGCGGAACGGTTTAGCATTGAACAAAAATAATAATGGTGGGGATCAGCCATTGCCTCCTCCGTGGGATACACTTCCGTTTCATGCACCGCAGGTGAAAAAAGCATTTTTGAATTACTGCAAAAGAATCATTGATACATTTCATCCTGAATACATCGCTATTGGCATTGAAGTCAATCTCTTGAAAAAAGAGACACCGGCACTGTGGGCGTCGTACGTTGAATTACACTCGTATATTTATGTTGAACTTAAGAAAAAATATCCCATGCTGCCGATTTTTGTCTCTTGCACCGGATTTGATCTTGCCGGTTTTACCAGCGCAAATCAAAGTGAACAAGTAAAAGCACTGCACGACATTATTCCTTGGAGTGATTATTTTGGACTTTCACTTCATCCTCAGCTCAGCGTTTTTATGGCAGAAGTTGTTCCATCACAGCAAATTCTCGACAGTATATGTTTGCTTTCGCAAAAACCGATTGCAATTTGTGAGACGAGTTATCCTGCAGAATATTTCACTGTCTATAATAATTCACTCATCTATAACGGAACCGCTCAAAAGCAGCATCAATATATTTCGAATCTAATTTCTTTAAGTCAGCAGCGTGAAATAATCTTCATAATCAATTTTATCCTTCGAGACTACGATCAGCTGTGGAGCGAAATAGGATCACCCGACGATATTAATAAAATCTGGAAGGATACTGGTTTCTATACGGAAAATGGTGAACCGCGAGAAGTGCTTCAGCTTTGGAAAAAATACATTCTGAATGTCGAACAGGAGCGAAACAATGTGCCGCAGCGCGTTACACTCCATCAGAATTATCCGAATCCATTTAATCCATCCACCGTCATTAGTTATCAAGTGCCCGAAAATAGTTATGTATTGCTGAAAGTCTATGATGCCATAGGCAAAGAAGTGGAAACAATGGTGGATGAAGTGAAAGAAGCCGGAAATTATTCAGTACAATTCAACGGAAAAACGTTATCCAGCGGAATGTACTTTGCGCGATTGCAAAGCGGCGATAAAGTGCAGTTAAGGAAGATGATGTTGGTAAAGTAAACTTCGTAAATATTTCTCTCAAACCTCGATCTGATTTCCATTTGTCGGATCGAGGTTTTTTTTGTACCCTGTGCATTTCATAGTAAATTATTTTACAGTTTTTTGTATTTTCACTGAATCATGAAAATACGATTGTCTATTCGGTTTGTGGTGTCTTTGATGATGTTTGTTTCGAGCCTTTTCAGTAATGAAAAAGACAGGCTGCTCGAGACATTACGCCATCAAACGCGCGATACTAATTATATTTCTACGTTGTTTGTGCTTGCGGGAGAATATGCGACATCGAATACCGATTCAACGGTTTGGTATGCCAATGAGATCTTGCGTATTTCCGACTC
>JALNZH010000285.1 GCA_023229405.1 Bacteroidota bacterium | reverse complement strand
CAAAAGTGGGAGGTGTCGGACGGACACAGTTCACATTTACCGCAAGGGATTCGATAAAGAACGAAGGTCAAGGACCAAAAGTACTCGGATTCAAAATTACCGTTACCGGTCCTAACACATCTGGAAGTGTGTTGCACGACATCTCTGGAACTTTAAAAGGTGGAACTGGTGCCGGAAATGAAGGGAATGTGTCGTCAGTGAATTATGTATCATCTTCCATTGATACAATTTTTGTTGCAAATGCTGGAACCCCCACGACTGCCTCTATTAAATTTAGAGTTAAAAATCTTTTGGAGCAGCCGGTGAAAAATGCCTCGGTGCAATTTTTCTTTACAGAGGCATTAAGCGCCAGCGAATTTTTAAGTCCGTCATTTGCTACCAGTGATTCACTCGGGGATGTTACGGTAGTTCTCCATAGCGGTATTAAAGCAGGGATATTGAAGGTAGAAGCAAAGGTCGTTGCCGGACCTTCGACAATCACCTCGCAACAGGTTCCGATATATGTGAAAACCGGTCCGCTTCATTCTATCGCGTTGATCTCAGTGGAACGAAGTGAACTGTCGGTGAAAGGGGTTGGAGGTGAAGAGAATACAACCGTGACATATGAAGCACGTGACCTGTTGGGAAATCCACTGGATTTCGGAAATCAAACAAAGTTGTTCTTTGGCTTTATCGGTGTATCGGGGAATGACGAAGAAGTTAATCCTGATTCAGCGGTCACAAATCCGTTTACAGGACGTGTATCTGTGAATGTCACCGCCGGGACACGCTCAACTGTTCTGCAAGTGATTGCACGAAATGCTGATTCTACTACTAAATCATCTCCCGTACCTCTTGTAGTACATGGCGGATTTACAGTAGATTCATTATTCACGTTTACTAATGTTATTCGGAATATTTCCAGCAAAGAAAAAACACCAGTGAATATTTCCATGTCACTCGGCGATCGGTACGGTAACCCCGTAAAACCTGGAACAGCGGTCTATTTCGAATCGAGTGTCGGTATTATTAAAGCGTCGGCCTTTACAGATAATCTAGGACTTGTACAAACCACCGTTACTCCGGCTGAAAACCTCGGATTGAGAAAAATTATTGCCAGTACTGTTGGAGAAAGTAACGGATCAGTAAATGTTCTTCTGAAAAAGGAATTGCCTGTGCTTATGTCGGGTATTCCAGTGATTACGCTTCCGACTACGCCTATTGACTTAAATGATGGGAGTGAGATAACAATCAATTTCAGAATAGCAGATGCAGAGGGTAATCCCATCTCTGCAGATCACAATGTCGCTGCGACGGTAAGTGGTACTGTAGCTAGCGCAATTGGATTGCGTGGAGATGTAGGTCTTATTACCCATGACGTTACAGATACTCTTGAAACATTTTATTCTTTATCAGTTCGAGATTTATTGCCATTGACTGGAGAAGGAGGAGGTTTTGCTGTAACGATAACAGTGGATGGTGTAACCGGAATAGTAACGAAAACTATTGCTGGTACGCTCCATGCACCAAATGATATTGTTGTTGATAGCACGTATAGGAAACCTGCACAAATTGCCTTTATTAGTTCTACCGCCACGGATCTTTCAATAGCTGGCGTTGGCGCACTGGAAAATGCATTATTAACGTATGAAGTACGCGATTCTCTTGGCGTTCCAATTGATAAAGATATGAGGACTGCCGCAGCGTATTCCATGCAATTTTTCCCGAATTCAAGTATAGGCAATGGCACTCCACCGAGAGTTATTCCAGATTCTGGAATAACGGACGATCAAGGTAAACTTCGTGTCTCAGTGGTAAGCGGAACGCAAGCTGGGAATATGCAAATCGTTGTTCGTATTAAATTAGATTCTGTTACAACAATTACGTCTCAACCTGTAAAGATTACGATCCATTCAGGATTTCCTGATCAAAGCCATTTTACGATCATTCAGTCTGCCTATTCATTCTTAGGGAACGGATTATATAATGAAATTCCCTTCACAGTCGTTGTCGGCGACACCTTTAGTAACCCTGTGGCAACAGGAACTGCGGTGTATTTCCATACGCAGGCCGGCGTAATGCAAACTGGCGCTTCTACTTTTGGTGCGTATACCGACAACAGCGGTAAAGCAACGGTGAGACTCTTAACAGTAAATCCAAAACCGGATGCAGATCCGTTTGCGTATAGACCGGCAGCTGGCCCATATGCTGCTTCTATTGGAAACAGATTTGGATACCATTGGGTCTATGCTCAGACACAAGGGAAAAATGGTAAACAGGTAATTGATAGTGTCCTTGTTTTACAAAGCACTGGACCAATTACGACTACCGGTGTTCCTGTAGTCACCGTACCGGTGGCGCAAGGCGGGTCTTCAGCAGATATTCCGATTACCATTAAGGATGGGAATGGAAATCCGCTTCCCGAAGGAACTGTTATTACCGTAAGCGTAACCGATGATCTTGGCATAGAGTTTAGTGTCAGCGGAGAGTTGTCATCAAGCAAGAGCACGACAATATCATCAGGCTCGATATTCCCTGGGTCAGGAGTGACTGACTTTACTGTAAGAGTCAACGACTTAACTTCTGGCGGATCTCCATTGAATACATCGTGTACCGTGACGATAACGGTGGTAACTCCTTCTACGACAGGCGGGACCTCAACATTCTTGTCAAAAACGATGAGCTTTACTGCAAAAGTGCAATAAGCTGGAACAGAAATTGTACAACATCAAACAACGTCCTGCATCTGCGGGACGTTGTTATTTTGTAACTATGCAGCGTAAATTTTATTAGGCTAAAAATATTGGTCATCCTGACACAGTCGAGCAGGCAGTGAAGAATCTGTATTACATATCATCGAATTTGGTACTCTTCATATCGGATTCTTCACTTCGTTCTGCTACACAACAGCAGAACTCGCTCAGAATGACGACGATAGTATTTTGATTGTTACCAATACTGAGTAGTTACATTATTTTAAAAGGAGCCGGTTGGTTTTGATGAAGATGGAATTGAACATCGGGGCTGTTAGCACTCCGGTGAAGGTGTTTTGCTGGCTCGGGTGATAACTGCCGATCAGAAGTTGTCGATCATTGAGATGGACAACGGTGCCGTGAGAAAATTGAGGACGGCTGTGTCTGTCAGTCCATCCAAGTTCTTTCATGCAGTCGAAAGCGGTGGTGAATCCGATTTTTCCCAATCCAATAATGACGCGCAGGTTTTTAAGTAACTGTAATTCCTGAAGGATAAAAGGACGGCAGTTTATCAACTCTTCCGGAAGTGGTTTATTCTGTGGCGGTGCACATCGGCATGCGGCAGTGATATAACAATTCTTCAGAAGCAATCCATCCGTGCGGGATAAAGAATCCAGTTGATTAGCATATCCCGCTTTGTGCAATGCACGATAGAGCCACTTGCCGCTTTCATCTCCCGTAAACATCCTTCCAGTGCGGTTTGCCCCGTGGGCTGCCGGTGCCAATCCGACAAGCAGTACCTCGGAATCAGGATCACCGAATCCTGGTACCGGTTTCCCCCAATACTCTTGATCTGCGAATCGTTTTGTTCGATCGTGTGCGACCTGCTCCCGCCATTGAACGAGTCTGGGACAAGCAGTGCAGCCAATGATCGTTTGATGAAGAGAAGCGATGGATTTCGACATGACACAATCCTCATCCCGCCGCTGTCCTGATCGCAGCGGGATGGAAACAACGGTTATTTGATTTGGGAAATGAACTGGGTGAGAAGTTTGTTAAACTCAGTAGGATTTTCCATGTTACTGATGTGACCGGCTCCAGGAATTACAGCCATTTCTGCACCGGGGATATTTTCTTTCAGGTTCTGCGCCGCTGCGACCGGTGTAACCGAATCCTTTTCACCGACAAGAATAAACGTTGGACATTTGATATTGGGTAGGGAACTCGTCGCATCTGTTCGGCCGGCTAGCGCCAACAACGAACCAAAGATGGAGAGAGGGGCTGTCCGTTCGACAATACTCTGGATTGATTTTACCGCCTCCGCATGACCATCGAACGATGCCGGTGCAAAGACGATCTTGACATAATCTTGTGCATAAAATTTCATTCCATTTGCCTTAACGAACTTGATACTGTTGGCGCGTTTAATCTTCGCCTCGTTTCCATCAGCTTCGCTTTTTGTATCGCACAACACAAGCCCGAGTACCCGTTCCGGATTTCGTTCAACGGCACGCAACGCAATATATCCACCCATGGAAAGTCCGCACAGAATCGCTTTCGGAATGGAGAGATGGTCCATCAATGCGAACAGGTCGTCCACAAACAGTTCTATGGAGTAATGTCCGGTGCCGACTTCACTTTCCCCGTGTCCGCGGATATCATAGGCGATTACGCGGTTCGTTGCGCTTATTGCTTCCACCTGACCACCGGAGAAATTCCACATCCGGTGACTGAATGGGAAACCATGGATAAAAATGACCGGAACCGATGAGGGGGAGCCGACATCGATGTAACGGATAAGGCAATTATTGATTGTTGCTTTCATAGTGTCTGCTATTTACCGGACGATCATTAATGATTGCCCTGATTTGCTGGGTTGAAGGGTTAATGGGACAAAAAAAAGCGTCCCTGCAACAGGGACGCTGTATATTGCAGTGATTATTTCCGTTTGTCAATCGCAACGTAATCGCGCGCGTCATGTCCAAGATAGATCTGACGAGGACGTGCGATTTTTTGATCCTCATCCAGAATCATTTCCTGCCAATGGGTGATCCAACCAGACGTACGCGGAATAGCGAACAGGACTGGGAAAAATTCTTTTGGGAAACCCATGGCTTTGTAAATTAAACCGGAATAAAAGTCGACGTTGGGATATAATTTCCGTTTAATGAAATATTCATCGCTTAACGCGATCCGTTCCAGTTCAAGCGCGATTTCCAGTTTCGGGTCGACACCGGTTACTTTGAATATTTCATCAGCCAATTTTTTAATCACTTTGGCGCGAGGATCGTAGTTTTTATAGACGCGATGTCCGAAGCCCATCAGCCGTCTT
>JALNZH010000284.1 GCA_023229405.1 Bacteroidota bacterium | reverse complement strand
CTCCGGAAGAACTTTCGGTGTGCTTCCATCACTGCTCGGATCGCTACCGTTCGGAGAGAAAGGATTTAACGAACTGGAATATAAGATGCCGCGGCATCTGTCGCTCATCCGCCTGCTGAAACAGAATAATTACCGAGTCAATTTTATGTACGGCGGCAACAAAAATTTCGATAAAAAAGAAGTCTTCCTGGAACGTGAACAAACGGACCTGATCATGGACGAATCGAAATTCGGAGAGTCATATCAGAAAGCAGCGGGTGATGCGAGCGGATTTACTTGGGGATATCCGGACCGTGATGTCTTCAAAAAGGCAATTGAAATTTTGTCAGAACAGCGTCCAGGCCCGCGCATGGATATCTACCTGACGATGAGTACGCATGAACCGTATATACCTCCCAATCGGGATTTTTATATCAAAAAGTTCAATGAATTGATTTCGCGGATGTCGTTAACCGCAGATCAGCGCAGTAAATGGATGACATATCGCGATCAGTTCGCCAGTCTCCTCTATTTTGATGATGCCATGCGGTACTTAATGCATCAATATTCACTCCGGGCGGATTATGCCAATACGATCTTTATCATCACCGGAGATCACCGCATCATCCCGATTCCTTCTGCAACTAAAATCGACCGGTACCATGTTCCGCTCATCGTATATTCCCCGATGGTTAAACAGCCGATGAAATTCTCATCCGTTTCTTCCCATCTGGATGTGACCCCAACGCTGCTGGCATATTTAAAGGCGCACCATTCCATCCGCATCCCCGCGACGGCCCATTGGCTTGGGAATGGAATCGATACGGCAAAAGAATTCAGAAATATCCACTCCATACCTTTCATGCGGGTAAAGGAAGAGATCGCCGATTATCTTGACGGTAATTATTTTATTTCAAAAGAACAATTATTTGCTCTGAACCCCGGAATGGAAATCGAAGAGATTCGGGATGATGCCACTTACACCGCCGTCGCTGCAAAACTTAACCGGTTCCGTCAGATAAACAAATATGTCATCGATCAGAATAAACTGTATCCTCAAATCACCGAATTAATCGATGATGACATCACCGCGGAAGATTTGATCGCCTTCAAACGGATCGATTCGCTTAATCTGGATATGGATAGACTCTTCTTATTTGCACGGGACAAAGCGTTTGCAAAACAGACCGATGAAGCACGAATGATCTGCCGGCGGATTCTTGCTGCAGCGCCAAATTTCCATGACGTACGCACTCTGTTGGGCCGGACGTATACATGGAACAAAGACTATGAAACCGCAAAACGACTTTTTAAAAATGTTATTGACAGGGATGAAACATACATCGATGCATACTCAGCGTTGTCCGATGCGCTTATCTGGAGCGACAGCGCCGCCGCTTCCCTGCATATTGCACAAAAAGGATTAATACTATATCCCCGAAACGAAGATCTCCTCGTTCGATCGATTAAGGCATTACTGGCCCTCGGTCAAAAAAAGGAAGCGGCTGCTGTTTTGAAAAAACTGCGTCGGATCAATCCCAATCATCCTGAGATGGCAGTATTAACCAATAGGACCTCGGCACGCTGAGTGCAGAACGCAATGAACCAACGTGCATTCTTTTTTCGCATCGCCGTCAGCATGGCGATCACCGCATTTTTTCTCTGGCTGGCGTTCCATGAACGGGATTTGAGCTCGCTGCAATCCACTCTGTTGCAGCAACCGCCGATCTGGTTTTTCGGACTGTTCGTCCTGCAGGCGTTCAGTCATTTTCTCCGTGCCATCCGCTGGAAACTGTTACTCGAACCGGTGAAACACTCCGTCTCCTTGCACGACGCATTCTCGTCACTGATGATCGGTTTTATGGTGAATGGAATTATTCCGCGGGCAGGCGAACTCGTACGCTCGTATGCGTTGGGACGAAAGGAGAAGATCGCAGCCAGTGCAGTTTTCAGCACCGTCATTCTGGAACGGATTCTGGATATTATCAGTTTTGTTACAGTGCTTTGCATCGTGGTAGTTCTGAAAGCAGAATCCATCACCATCTGGTTTCCGTCACTGGAAGGAGCAGCGTGGATATTGGAAGCGACAGGGCTTGTGCTGCTGGCGGGACTGGTAATGCTCTTCGTCCGTTCGCGAATGGTGTTTTCTTTTTTTAAAAAAGTTTCTTTTTTCTTTCCTTCCTCATCACGGAAACGGATCGATAATTTTATCGATTCGTTCCTGCATGGCTTCCAGGCGGGTGAACATTCGAAAAATTACGGCATCATTGCCGTACTCACCTGCTCCATCTGGTTCACCTATATTATATTGCTCTTTCTTCCTATGAAATTATTTGCGATGGAACACTTGACGTTGACATCGGCAGCAGTGCTGCAGGTTTCCAACGGACTTGCCTCTGCAATGCCTACGCCAAATGGCATCGGCAGTTATCATTCATTCATCACTGTTACTCTGATGCGTGTCTTCCATGTTGAAGAACATTCTGCCCTTGCGTACGTCGTCTACACCCACACCATTGCGTACCTCTGCACATTGGTAATCGGAGCAGTGTACCTTATTCGCGAAAATATCCACATCGCTGAATTGCTGAAGGCAAAGCAAGAACAGTGAAGCACTCACCGATCATGGTATGACTGCTGACATTATTTGATCAAAACCATTTTCTTATTTTGAACAGATCCGCCGACCGACAAGTGAAAATAATACACTCCACTCGAAAGATGTTCTGCATTGAACGCCGCCGTATGATCCCCTTGTTGCAGTTCTTCGTTGATCAATGTGGTAACTTCCCGTCCCAGCAGATCATAGATCCTCAGAACCACTTGACTCTTCGCCGGAATATAGAATGCTATTGTTGTGGATGGATTGAACGGATTGGGATAATTTTGGTGTAGGGTAAATGTTTGCAGCAGCGGTCTGACACTGGGTGACGCAACAGTCGTCATTAAGGAAGAAAGAGCATAGACATACACTCCATCCAAATCGTCACTCATAAAAAGATTGTCTGTATTGTGTGCGAGATCGTTCGGCCAGCCCGGTGTATATGCGATCGAAACCAGTGAAAGTTTTCCCTGTGCATTCATTCTGTACACAAGCAAACCGTTATTTTCCGTATATCCATTCGAAAAGAACGTCACGTACACGAGTGTATCACGGGAAAGTATTTTTACGCTTCGGACATTCCCCGGTAACGTAACTGTATCAAGTTGCTCAGGTGTTTTTACATTGGCGATGGAATACACTCGCAAAATATTTCCGTCGCCGGTGAAAAGCCGGTTACCGTCCGGATATACCGCGTCACCATTTCCGAGATTCTTCCACCAGATCAATTCAGGCGCTTTAGGATTCGCAATATTATAGGCATACAATCCCGTATATCTCCCTGTAATATAGAGGACAGAATCCTGAAGCTGAATATCTTCCACAACCGCACCGTTGGGAATGTCAATAAAAGAAAGATATTTCGGATTCATTTTGTCAGATACATCTATCAAATGTACATCATTATAATACCCTCCGATGGCAACGAGAGTCTTTTCGATATCGATACACCAGGCGAGATTCCCGTAATCCAACCCACCGACCAGCTTTAGACTGTGGTTGGACACAGAAAATATTTTCAATCCTTTTTCGGTTGCTGCGTACACGGTATCCCGGAGGATAGCGAGACCGCGGACATATCCAGTGGAATCGTTGTATTTATGTGTGATCTTCGCATTGTTTTTCGATCGAAGGTCGACAAGATAGAGTCCACCAAACGATTCTGTTCCCGCTACTAAAAACGAATCGGTCGCGGCGACTGAGCCGATATCGGCCCGTGTATCAAGGAAATACTTCGTTGTGATAACGCTCTGACCGGAGTGCCTGGCGATCTGGAAATACCCCGGATAATCCGTGCTCATCAGCAGCAGCGAATCGTTCATAGTCATGCGTGTAATTTTCTGGGTCAATTGCAGAGGGCGTTGATCGATGTAGCTGTTCTCGTAGATCTTATAGCGAATGAGGGAATCGGCCGTGACGCAATAGAGAACGTTACCGTTCGCTTCCGCAGACTGGATGGTGTTGACAATGAACGTTTTCTTCAAGATCGGCTGAGCGATATTTTCAACAGAAAAATATGCAATCGAACCCCAGCTTGTTGAGGGACCGGCGTGTTTTGTTGCTGCGGGAGAAATAATTCCGAAATAATTCTCAACGACGGCAACGGCGAAATCAGAATAGACAACATTCTTGATCTCGTATTGAGGGAATCCTGTGCCGTTCCGGATGACGGCGATCGATGCCAATGTGGATGGATGAACGATCGTAAGCCTGGTTTTTGTATTGCAATAGAGATTTCCGTACAGCAGCTGTATGTTCTCGCTCTGTACGGGAGAATGGGACAGCAGGACAGGCTTCGCCTTGTTCGTTGCATCAAGTCTGGAGATGCCGTTCGTCCCCCAGCCGATATACACATCCGTACCATGCACCAGAACACCGTACGCGCGGAATGACGATGAATACGTTCCGACGACGACGGGAGCCGAAAGATCGGTGCAATCGATGATGACTAATCCCTGCAGCAGATCCGCCGCATACAGATAACTTCCCTGCACTTTCAAATCTGAAACAATGCTCGGCAACGAGATTTCCGAAAGATAGTGCACACTGTCCGCCGAGACAATCGTTCCGATCAGTATCGTTCCCCCGGCAGCAACAAACACGTTCTTGCCGGAAACAGCATTCGCTTTGGAGTTTCCTAAGAATATTCGATCGATGGGATCTTTCTCTACGGAATAAGAAGACGTGCAGAGAGTAAGAAATGCGAAAACAATTACAACCACTGCATACAGTGAAGACCGTACTGATATATATTTCATAGTGAACTCGTTCAAAAGTAGTGCGACGCAAATATTTTTCACCAGGCGAAAAACGAAGACGATAAATATTTCTTCATACTTGTCCAAACTAAACTACCTACCGCCTAAAGGCGGTAGGTTTGGTCTCGGCTAAAGCCGACTCAAGTCTCCCCGCTTATAGAGAAGTCTGAGTCGGGCGTTTCTGTTATATCTTGATTTT
>JALNZH010000283.1 GCA_023229405.1 Bacteroidota bacterium | reverse complement strand
CTCCCGATAGGGATGCCTTCGGCAGAAGGATGACTTCACTATCTTAGCCTGCGCCTTGCTCACCATGACCGTTTTTCTTGTTTTGCGTAACGTGAGTTATTCATCATAATAGAGAATTATTACGCAGGCTTCAATCGAATTCATCTACAATTATTGATTGCGATCACAGTTCGTTCTATATTGCATCATTAACAGATCATTCCTCTCAAGTAAGCATGACTGAACAACAATTTCAACAATTGATTGAATCAAGCGTTCGCTCCCAATACCGCTTCCGCGGTCACTGGGAAGAATTCGATTCGGATGAATCGATGACGGTTAACCACCAAAAGATCCATTCTGTACTCTCCGAACTCGAATCACGGCTAAACGACAACTTTCCTTTTTTCCATCCAAGGTATGCCGGACAAATGCTGAAACCGCCTCATCCTGTTGCTGTTGCGGCGTACCTGATGGCAATGCAGATCAATCCGAACAATCACGCACTGGATGGAGGTCCGGCAACTGCACATATGGAAATGGAAGTCGTACAACAATTCGCGTCGATGTTCGGTTATCAGGAACATCTTGGCCATTTAACATCCAGCGGCACCATCGCCAATTTAGAGGCACTCTGGGTAGCACGGTCCATTCATCCGGCAAAAGCAATCGCTTGTTCACCCGATGCGCATTATACTCATCGACGGATGTGCGAAGTATTGCAGGTACCGTCGATTGTTGTAGATGTTACCGATATCAAAGCGCTTGAGGCAGAATTCCGGAAAGGAACAATTGGAACACTCGTCGTCACTATCGGTACAACCGGTACCGGTTCCGTAGAACCGTTGAACCAAATTCTTCCGCTCGCAAATCGATATGGCGTCAGGATCCACGCTGATTGTGCCTACGGCGGATTTTTTATGCTTCTTGCCGGAGTCGAGCAACCAATCATCCAACCGAAACCGTTTCTTTCATTAAAGGATTGCGACAGTATTGTTATTGATCCGCACAAACATGGATTGCAGCCGTACGGTTGCGGATGTATTCTCTTCCGTGATCCCGGCGTAGGAACAGTATATAAGCATGATTCACCGTACACGTATTTCACCTCCAATAAACTCCATCTGGGCGAAATTTCTTTGGAGTGTTCACGTGCCGGTGCAGCAGCAGCGGCGCTCTGGGCAACACTGCAATGTATTCCATTATCCTCAACCGATGGATTTGGCGGAATATTAACCAAGACGCGTGAAGCAGCACTACTTTGGGATACAGATATTTCTCAATTGCATGGGTGGAAACGATATGTTAAACCGGATCTTGATATCGTTACGTATTTCAATGTTCCGAACACATTTTCCGCCAGCTCCGTTTCACATCAGTCACAGCAGGTCTTTGATTTAGCGATGAACAATGGAGCACATCCACTTTTTCTCGCTACTATGAATGTAGATTCTTCAACCATCCTTCAACAATACCCGGATTTTATTGCTGATACTCCGCGAACAAAGATTATCAGATCCGTACTGATGAAACCGGAACATAAATTCACCGCACATAAATTCATTCAGGAACTCGATCGTATTGCACATTCTGCCTGAATACTTTCGAACAAAATGCATCCGGTGCGTTGTTAGCACAGCATCATGATAATTCCTTATAAAAGTCCAATGAAAATCACTATCGTTGTATTTCACATTATTACATTTTTGGTGTTTTCGTTTGGTCAAGAACAAATGGCAAAGTCCGGATCAATAGTCGGTCATGTAAATAATATTGCAACACAAGAAGGCATCGTCAGTGCAACTGTTCTTCTTCAGGGAACGATGATCGGCACAGCGACTGATCTCGACGGAAATTTTATCATTCCCACTGTACCAATCGGCACATATACAATCCGCGTGAGCGCACTCGGTTTTTTGCCAATGGTCAAAACCGACATTGTTGTCACCGTATCAAAACCTGCCGATGTCCATTTCCAGATCGTGGAGTCGACTCTGGAACTGGAAGAGGTAACCATAACAACAGGATATTTTCAAAAATCTCCAGATGCGCCGATCAGCGTACAGACGTTGGGTGCTGAAGAGATACGCCGCTTGCCCGGTGGCTTGGAAGATGTCGTCAGGGCGATCTCCATCCTGCCCGGTGTTGCACAGGTGCAAAACGGAAGAAACGATCTTATCGTGAGGGGTGGTGCTCCTTCGGAAAATTTGTTTGTCATCGACAATATCGAAGTTTCCAACATTAATCACTTTGGCACACAGGGAGCGAGCGGCGGACCGCTCAGTTACATCAATCTCGATTTCGTCGATGAAACCTCTTTTAAGACAGGCGGATTCGGCGCAAAATACGGCGACAAGCTCTCCTCTGTTCTCACGATCGAATTGAAAGACGGCCGTGCCGATCGGTTCGGCGGTAAAGCTACGATTTCTGCTTCTCAATTCGGTTTGAATTTGGAGGGACCGATGAACGACAAGGGATCCTTTCTTTTTTCCGCACGCCGAAGTTATCTCGATTTTATTTTTAAAGCTGCCGGCTTCGGCTTTGTACCAGAATACTGGGATTTTCTTGGTAAAGTGAATTATAATCTTTCACCGAAAGACCAGCTGCACATACTCGGCATAGTAGCGCTGGATAAAATGAAGTTATTCAACGAAACGAAGGAAAAGCGATATGATAATTCGAGGATTCTGACGAGTGATCAAACGCAATTTCTCGGAGGAATGTCCTGGAGACACTTGCTCACAAAAGGATATACGAATGTTACATTCAGTCAAACATATAACGGGTACAATTTTATCCAGAATGATACACTGTTACATCCAATCTTCAAAAGCTCGTCCAATGAATACGAATCGTCGCTTCGCGGTGATGTAGTATTCCAACTCAATAAGGAATCGGAATTTTCTATCGGAGTATCGGCGAAGTATGTTCTCTTCAATTCAAACATTATTCTTCCGACGCCGTTCTGGACGAATTTCGGACAGCAGCTAATAGTAAATTCATCTCTCGACACTACTGCGGTAAAATCCGCGGGATATGTTCAATACTCACGATTTTTACTGCATAACCTTCATTTCATTGTCGGAGGAAGAATCGATTATTTCAATCTCATCAAAAATACTATTGCGTTGTCTCCCAGACTTTCATTGTCCTATGCTGCTACGCCGTTACTCACCGTTACCGGAAGTATCGGACGATATCATCAGGCTCCTTCGTCTATCTGGCTTGTTGCCAATAATGCAAATAGGAATTTAAATTATGTGGCAGTGAATCAGTATGTCGCAGGAACAGAGTATCTGTTCTTGTCGGATGTGAAGATCAGTCTCGAAGGGTACATTAAACAATATTCGAATTATCCCGCCAGCACAGTTCGTCGGTATCTCGTTCTTGCCAATACTGGCGCAGGGTACGGCGGTTCGCAGGATGGATATGCATCGTTTGGGCTTGATCCGCTTGCCAGTGACGGTAGTGGCACAGCACGCGGAGTGGAATTGTTTCTACAGAAAAAATTTTCGGAAGCACCCTGGTATGGTCTGATCAGCATCAGTTGGAATGAGACGCACTTCAAAGCAGTGGACGGCGTTGATCGGGCCAGTTCGTTCGATCAACGGTGGATCATTAATCTGGGAGGAGGATATATTTTAAACGAATTATGGGAGCTTGGCGGGAAATTCAGGATTGCATCAGGTCGGCCATATACTCCGTACAATGCGGACGGCACACAGAATATCACCGCGTATAACACTGTACGAATTGGCGCGAACCATAGTCTGGACCTGCGTGTGGACCGTCGCTGGAGTTTCGACGATTGGAATTTAATCACCTATATCGATTTGCAGAATGTGTATAACCGGAAGGCAATCGATGTACCGATATTCGATGAACGAACAAAGGAAGTAAAACAGGCGGACGGAAGTATCGGTCTTCTTCCTTCCATCGGTGTAAGCGCGGAGTTTTAACGTGTGCAGTTCTATCAACAACAAAGCCCGACTCGAATACTCTCACTGGGCTTTGTTTTTTGTTACACAACCATAACTATTCGAACCGAAGCGCTTCGATGGGATCCAGGTTTGCGGCTTTCCAGGCAGGATAAACCCCGAAAACAATTCCAATGAACGAACAGAAGATTAAAGCGGTGATATTCATTTGTAATGCGGTAAAATCGATGAACGGTGTCTGCAGGATTGCGACAGAATTATTCCAAGGATATACCGGTGGCGCCTCAAGCAGGATGGAAACGATATTTCCCATGATGGAACCGCTGAAGATTCCAATGATCCCGCCAATCTGAGAAAATATAACCGATTCGGTAAGAAATTGTGATAAGACATTGGTTTTTGTTGCACCGAGTGCTTTTCGAATTCCGATCTCTTTTGTCCTCTCCGTCACCGACACCAGCATGATATTCATAATTCCAACTCCGGCAGCCAACAATGCGATACATGCGATCCCGAGGGCACCGATTTTGATCATGAATGTTGTATCGTTGAATTGTGCTATCACAGTTTCATTGGAAAATATCTCAAAGTCATCTGGTTCGCCCGGGGGAACCTGTCGAATCACTCTTAACACACCTCGCGAATATTCCAAAACATCGTTATACGAATTTTGATCGCGAGCAGACACCATAATATTTACGGAACGGTCTTTTCCGTAGATATTCATATGCGTCGTAATTGGAATGACCACTAAATTCCCCTGGTTTCCGCCAAGCACGGAACCTTTATCTTCAAGCGTTCCAATTACTTTGTACTGTACACCATCCACCCGAACGAGTTCTCCAATCGGGTTCCCAATCGGGAAGAGTTTTTTTATTACATCACTGCCAATGACAGCAACTTTTAAGGCAGACTGTACTTCCTGTTCGTTAAATGAACGTCCGAACTCAACATCCCAGTTATTCGTAGCAAGACCGTCCACCGATTCTCCGGCAACTCCAACACTCGGATTTGTTTTAATATTTTTATATTCGGCAACCTTTCCTCCGGCCCACACTTCTAATCCAACATACTTTGCCAGTTTCATCCGATCATAAAATAATTCCGATTGTTCATACGTAATGTCCTTACGATTGCGGTACCGCGATCGGTCATGATCGCTGAAATTA
>JALNZH010000282.1 GCA_023229405.1 Bacteroidota bacterium | reverse complement strand
CTGCTGCAGGAGGTGCAACGAAATTATCCTGAGATCGATGTTGTTGTGATGACGGCGTATGGAACCATCGAACATGCAGTGGCTGCCATGCGGGCCGGTGCGTATGATTATATCAGCAAGCCGATCGATTTGGATGCGCTTGAATTGTTGATCAACCGTTTGCGCGAACGCCAAAATCTTATTTCTGAAAATAAGTTATTAAAAGAACAACTCGCCGAAAAATTTTCTTTCAAAGGGATTATCTCACAATCTTCCAAAATGCAGCAGGTGATGCTCACGGCTTCGCGCGTTGCCGGAACTAAAGCGCCGGTGTTGATTCGCGGTGAAAGCGGTACGGGTAAGGAATTAATTGCTCGTGCAGTCCATTTTACCAGTGCGCGGAAGGATAAACCATTTGTTGCCGTAAACTGCGCCGCATTAAATGAGAATCTTCTTGAAAGCGAATTATTCGGACATGAAAAAGGGGCGTTTACCGGTGCTGAGAAACAACGCCGGGGACGGTTTGAACTAGCCGACGGCGGTACGCTTTTCCTTGATGAGATCGGAGATATTTCTTCCGCAACACAGGTCCGGCTTTTGCGGGTTCTGCAAGAACATACGTTTGAGCGTGTCGGCGGATCGGAGACTATCACTGTTGATGTTCGCTTGATTGCGGCGACACATAAAAATCTAGAAACAGCAATCTCCGAAGGGAAGTTCAGAGAGGATCTGTATTACCGATTGAATGTTGTTACCATTGAAATACCCCCATTGCGAGAACGGCGGGAAGATATTCAGTTGTTACTAGAGCATTTTCTGCTTCAGTATTCCAAAGAGCATAAGCGAAAGAAACTTTCATTCTCGAAAGAAGCGTGGGAGCACCTTGTGCGGTATGATTATCCTGGTAATGTTCGTGAGTTGGAAAATATTGTTCAACGTTCTGTCATCCTTTCTAGAAGTGATATAATCACGACCGATGACCTACCTCTTGTTGTTCGTTCCACTGCAAAAGAATCTACGCTCAAACCCACTTCACAGGGATCGTTTGAAGAACAGATTGAAACGATGGAAAAAGAGTTAATCTTTGAAGCGTTGCGGACTTCAGGAAATAATCAATCAAAAGCAGCTGAGCAAATTGGAATATCGGAACGGACACTTCGTTACAAATTGAAAAAGTGGGGTGTGAAATAAAATAGTATTATTCCAAGTATTCTCAAATTACAATCACCAGATGTTGTGCTGTGCATTGTCGAAGCACAACTCATTCAATTTATCGCACTTCTACCACCACGAAACAGTCACGTTGTGAAAAGCATCCCTTCGAAAAACTTCGCTCAGTACGACATTAACAATCAATATTTTATCATTGCGATGGTTGCGTATGTAACTTTAATATTCTTCTTAGAAGCGGTATCAAATATAGTCCCATATAGTCATTTCGAACGAAGGTCCGAAGGGTCGAGTGAGGAATCTCGTTTTTATTTTTGAGTCATACTTGTCCAAAATAAATCAGAAATGAAAAAATCTTATTCCTTCTTTTCTTGACGGGGTTCCGAAGGAATGCCGACATGGTATAAAGATTTGGTCGGCACAAGAAAAGAAGCAAAAGAACCCCTTGCGAAATTTAACGCGCGCGATGAATCCCGTTCGCGCTTGCCCTTAGATGGCAAAAAACGCCATCAAAAGTCCCTTCATTCATCGCTTTCCCATTCGCTCAATCCTCCTAAATTTCGCTCCCACTCACATCTCATCCAACACTGTAAGAAATGTGGGGGAGGTCTTACTTTTCTCAACATAAACTATCTCCCAAAAATCCACTTGTTTCGAAAAATATTTTCCTATAAGGGTTTTATTTTGGATAGCTATGTTTCTGAGCATAGAAATAAGATTTCTCCCCGCAAAAACAGGTCCGAAAAGACAATAATAAAGTGTTGTTGAGAACACTTCTACTGAAAATCTATAAAATGAAATATCTAATTCTTTACATTCATACTATTTTTGTTCCATCTTCACATCGTAATATTCTTCTCATTTGTTACACACTGTGTGCTTGTCACCTTTAAATTAGATTCAACTAAAAATTCCTTTGTGTTTCCTATCGACAAATTGGTCGAAATTCTTCGACAAAAATGTCGAATTCATATTGAAAACAATGTGAAAAAAATGGCTTTATATAAATTCCTACTGAAATCAACTCTTTTGTGGTTGGCACGATGCTTGTAATAAGTCATACCAGAACTCATGAAGTTCACACACAACATCACACACACACAACACAATGGAGGTAATTATGAAACGCAGTATGAAAGCAGCATTCACGCTGATCGTTGTTTTTGCTCTTGCATCGATGTTTACAGAATCCGCAATGGCTCAGCAAAAGGGGACGGGAACACCGCGAGGTAACGGTCAATTCTTTATTGATCAGGATGGGGATGGAATTTGCGATAATTTCGGAACACATCAGGGACAAAAAATGGGATCCGGTGGCCAGGGTAAAGGGTATGGAAAAAAAGACGGCACTGGTAATAAAGGGATGGGACCGAAGGACGGTACAGGATTCGGTGCCGGCAATGGTACCTGCACAGGCACAGGAGTTTGTGACGGAACAGGTCAAAAAGGCGCAGCAAATCGCGGTAATGGCAGATCAAAGTAATATGAAGCCACTGGCTGGAGCAAACTCCAGCCAGTTTTTTTGGAAGACAAAAACAATGAAAACAATTCTTCTTTTAATCAGTCTCATCGTTATTTCAGGTAATTTTCTTCCTGCTCAACAACGTAGGGATAGTATTCCTACCAAACGGTTTCAGCGGCAGAATCAAAAATTTATGGACGAAAACGGCGATGGAGTGCATGATAAAAAAATGAACGGTGCACGAGATCGGTTTATTGATGCCAATGGCGATGGGATTTGTGATTCCCGGGAACGTGGCTTAGGATTCCGTCGCGATAAAAATCAATCGACGCATCAAACGGGAAAACAACAACGGGGTAAAAAATGAAATCGATCAAAATGACAATAGGAATAATTCTGAGCATAATAGTGAGTCAAATAACATTTGCACAAATATCCGCTGAAGTGTCGGTGACGAACATGTATGACGACAATGTGAATAATAATGCGGAACAATGGAAGAGTAATGTATCCATGCTGAACGTGACGGCCGGCTATCTGATAGAAGGAGAAACATCAGGGTTACATCTGTCGTATGACGGTGCGTTCAACTATTATGAGTCAGTATTATCCCGCACAAATCAATTCCACTCCGCCAATATTACGTACACCAGTTTGTCGGGAGATGAAGGCGAGAATCGCTTCCGGTTTGCCGGATCGTACGGCTACGGATTCAACCGCGATATGTTTACACTGTTCGATCATTCATTGGCAACGGTTGCCGGTGAATACAAATACTTTCTCTTTGAACGACTTATTTCTACTACCGGATATTCGTTCCGGTCTGTAACATTTCCGCAGTTAAATGAATTCAGCTATACCGAACATGCAGTAATGCTGAAAGGGGCATTTGCTTTTACACAGAAAACGACGGCCATACTGCAAGGTGATCTCGGAACAAAATTCTATTCTGCCAATGTATCTAGCAACGGATCGTCCATGCGAAAGGGAATGATGGCTTCGTTTCTTCCCAGCGTAACGCAAATGACCGGAATGGTGAAAGTCGGTCAGGGGATCACGGATCAGATTGGTATGAGTGCAACGGCCCGATACCAATGGAACCTGCAAAAGCAGACGCGTTATCTGAGTTCGGATTATGGCCTTATTTCTGACGATGAATTATTTGATGACCACTACGGATACGAAGGCTTACATACCAGCCTTCAATACACACAGCTTTTATCAGAAACGGTTATAGGAAAACTTACCGGAGGTATCCAGAATAGGCTCTATTCTACACTCTCCGCATTTGATCGTCTTGGAAATTTCGTCGCCGATCAACGGACAGACGTACGGTCGTATATAAATTTCCTTTTAGAAAAACAGTTTGTTGAACTCGGGTTTTCTTTAAAAGCTTCTCTGGATCTTATCGATAATTCCTCAAATGATGCGTACTATGATTACAATAATACAGCGGTCACTATGGAAATAGGAATTCCTTTCTGAAATGGGATACTTTTGTAAAGTGAGGGAAGTAGGACGAAGCGATGCTTCGTCCTTTTTGTTATAAATGAACTTTCACTGTTCAATGGGCGATGGCTTCTAATAAAAATAACCAAAAAAGAGGCTGTTTCACTGATGATGTGAATGGATAAAATGCATTGGCATCTTTTCCTAAGATTTTGAATCAAAAGTTGTAGAAATTGCATCATACTATAAAACAGGAATATTTGTGCTACGTTTGTTTACGAAATTACAACCACGATATGTCATCATCTCTGCGTTGATCGTTGCGGCAATTATGTTCACCTCCGCAATCGTAGAGCTTCGGGAAAATCGGAAAGACCTGTTTCACCTACTCCATGAACACTCCCTTTCGCTTTCCGAAACCATAACAAACAGCAGCACGAATATCGTCCTTTCGACGGATCAGATTGAACAGCAGTTAAGTGAACGATTATTCAACAATGCGATGTTCATTGCGCGGCTGGACAGTCTTGGACAGCTGACGCAAACCGACCTTCGTTCTATCGCACTGACAAATAATATTTTCCGCATTAATATTTTCTCGAAGCATGGCGTGCGAGTTCTCTCCAATCATCCTTCTGAAGAACACCGGCAATTGATAAAAGAACGCCATTCTCCAATGGATTTTCTTCGCCCGATATTTTCCGGTGAAAAAGAATACATCATTATTGGTCTGAAGCAGGCGCGTTTTGAACAGGGGCAACGCTATGCTGTTGCGGTTCGACGCACCCGTCCCGGCGGCGGTGCAATTGTGTTAAATCTTGATGCTGCAGATTTGGTAGAATTTCGGAAGAGTATCGGTATCGGAAAACTGATCAACGATCTCGGAAATAATGATGGCATTGAATACGTCGTGCTGCAAGATCAGGAAGGGATTTTGGCTGCGACGAATGTTGTTTCCGAAATGTCTAGCATTCACAACGATGCAATGCTCGCGACCGTCCTGGAACATGATACTGTGATGACGCGG
>JALNZH010000281.1 GCA_023229405.1 Bacteroidota bacterium | reverse complement strand
TCCACCATCGGATCAGTGAAGTTGGCGACGTGGCCAGACGCTTCCCAGACTCTCGGATGCATCAGAATCGACGCATCGATACCCTCCACATCGTCGCGGAATGTCATCGACCGCCACCAAGCCTGTTTCAGGTTGTTCAATAATTCTACTCCCAATGGACCGTAATCCCAGCACCCGTTGAGACCACCATAAATTTCACTTGATTGAAAAACAAATCCACGCCGTTTTGCAAGCGATACGATTTTTTCCATTACCGAGTTTGTTTCTTTGGTAGCGATGGTGTTGCTCCTTTCCTTGTCACAGTTACATGTTCTTTACTGAAGATATAACTTTTTAAAATTCTTTCGCCGGTCTTAACCTGTACCACCGATGTTTTTTCTTTCGTGTTTTCCATGGCAACGATCTGCGCATCGTATCCATCCAGCGAATCGTTCATTACTTTAACGAATAATATGGGGTCGAATGCCTGGGGCATCAACACTCGAACATCATTACGATTTCTGACCGGACGGATATTTTCTTTCTTAATGCCGAGAGCCTTCAATGTCGTATCAGCCATACGATGCACATGCTCACCGGTAATTGTCAATTTTGACGATGAGAGTATCGAGAGCGATTCCACTCCGGAGTTGCTCGACTCGCGAACAATCGTGAGAATCACAGCAAGAAGTGCCAGGAGCACGATAACGGAAATCCGTTTGTCCATTAGATTTTTATTTCAGATCGTTGACGTTTTGAAAAAACAGAAATTTTTCCTCCGCCATATCGTTCGATCAGTTGTTTTGCCAGATCAAAATCGCGTCCTACATCCATCGGCGTGTGTGCATCCGATCCGAGAGTCAGCGGAATACCATATTCGGAAAGAATTTTCAGGACTGTCTCGCTCGGATACATTTCTTTCACCGGTTTCCGCAGACCGGACGTGTTGATCTCCACTGCCATATTTGACTGTTTCACCAATGCAAATGTTTCGCGCAACACTTCTTCCATTGCTTTGGTGGGTCGATGACCGAATTTTTTTACCAGGTCACAATGACCGATGATATCAAATAAGCCGCTTTGTGCCGAACCATTAATCCGGTCATAATATTGTTCATAAATCTCGTTCACATCCTTCACATCATATTTTGCAACAAATGTAGGGTTATCGAATCCCCAATCATCGATATAATGGACAGATCCGATCACATAATCAAAATCGCTTTTGGCATTAAACGTTTTTACCCAGGATTCCGTCCCGGGCATGAAATCCCCTTCCAGTCCGAACTTCACCGAGATTTTGTTCTTATATTTCTCGCGCAAAACAAACACCGTCGGACTATATTCCTTCCAGAACTGTTCCTCCGTCATCCGAAATTCTCGGTCCCAGTTGTCGGGCATTGGTGTGTGGTCGGAAATTCCAATCTCATCCAATCCGATTGAGATCGCATGCTGAATATAGTTCTCAATCATTCCATCAGCATGCTTGCATAAGTAATTATGTGTATGATTATCGACCAGCATCAGTGCTTTCGTTTTATTAATTTCGCCGTTTCCACACCAAGGGCGGAATATAACGGAATAAGATGATGAAGAGATTTTGAAGATTCCAGCACAGCAATATGTTTCATTATCGTTCGATAGTCGCCTCTTGCGATCGGTCCCGTGAGCGCCTCAGCCGCCGAAGAAGAAAAAACATTTTCCATTGTGTGGACGATTAACGGTCGAAAAATACGCCAAAGATCGCGGCGGGGGATGCGGATCGTTTCCGCCAAATGCTCCACCACCGAAAAGAGCGTAACTTGATAATTTGACGCAAATACCGCAGCAATGTGATACAGTGTTTTGTCCTTCTTCGCAATCAAAAAATGTTTCCCTCCAGCTTTTTTTGCCAAAGCTTTGCAGATGTTCACTGCCGGTGCATCACCTTCAACGGCAAACCAGCAATCTGTTAAATCAGAAAATTGCCGCCGCTTTGGAAATGTTTGGAGTGGATGGAAAGAACCGACGGACGCTCCCCGCTTACGCAATTGCAACAGTTCATCGCTGTTTAGCGTTCCGGAAGTATGGACAATAACTTTTCCTGCCAGTGCCGTTCGGTTAGCTGCAATTGTCCGTACAACATCAGGAAGTACACTATCCGGAACAGCTAAGAGAACGATATCGGAAATAACCGAATCAACGTTCAACTGTCCGGAATGTTTTGCCGAACAACTCTTCGCCGCCGCTGCCGCTGTCCGTCCGGACAACGAATAGATACCGGAAATCCGCACACCGTTCTTGTGCAATGCGACGGCCAACGATTTTCCGACGGCCCCCGAACCTATGATGGTGATGTGTTTCAATACTGTTATTTCATCAGCGATAATTTCCGCGAAGAAGATGAAACACCCGATTGCAGGCGGTAAAAATATACACCGCTGGGCAATTGTGAAACATTTAACTGATACGAGTATGATCCGGCATCTACAAACCGGTCAACCAGAACCATCATTTCTTTTCCAACAGCATCAAACAATGATAATTTGGTTTGAGCGGACACCGGAATTGTAAATTGAATATTCGTCGTCGGGTTAAACGGATTCGGATAATTCTGTTGCAGTTCAAAAGATTGGAAAACGGTACGATCATGCATCGCAATAACTTCAGTCGGATTTTCCGGAGCGCCCTCTTTTACCCATTGAATAATGGTATTCAAATCAGATGCGGACACCGGAGCCCCACCCTGCGGCATCCGATCACCAAAGCCAGCAGTACCCTTAAGTTTTTTTATTAATATACTATTGGTATCATTCGCAACAATCACTGGTGCATGATCCCCGGTAGAAAACACCTCAGCATAAGTTCCAAGAAAGAGATTGCCTGAGCCTCCATGGCACTCCAGACAGCCGTAACTTTGGAAAATCGGTTTCACATCACCGGAATAACTTTTTTTCTGTGTGTACGATACGGTGGTGACAAACATAAGGATGACGGCAATCGATAGTAATTTATTCATACGCGCAAATTCCTTTTAATGTACGCCGATAGTTGGCATTGTGTAATAAATATTGGTTATTTTCAACAGGATGTACACCTATTACTTTTTCTTAGCACGTTGATATTGGTCATGTCCGTGTTTCACTGATTCCAGGGCTACAACAACGTTGTCCCATCCAAAACTTTCCACATGTTTCCCTTCCAGTAGTTTGTAGCTGGTAAAAAAATGTTCAATCTCAACCAGCAGGTGTTTCGGGACCTCTTGCACATCGTTGATGTGACGGTACGTTGGATCGTTCACTGCAACAGAGAGCAATTTATCGTCCGGTCCCTTTTCATCCCGCATACGCAGAATGCCGATCGGTTTTACTTCTACCACCACTCCGGTAAACAAAGGCTGGTCGATAAAAACAAGAATATCCAGCGGATCGCCGTCGTCCCACAGAGTGCTGGGGACGAAGCCGTACGCTTCAGGATAGTGCATGGAAGAGTATAAGACGCGGTCCAGCTTAAACACGCCAAGCTCCACATCATATTCATATTTATTTCTGCTCCCTTGCGGGATTTCTATTACCGCATTAATTACACGGGGAAAATCTTTTCCGATCGGCAGGTCTTTAAAACTCATAATTGATCTCTCATAAAAAAAGAATGCCGAAATGGACATCATTCCGGCATTCGTGCGTTCATAATGTCATTACTATTTTAATTTCATTGAAGCAACTACCTTTTCGAAGGCCGGTTTGAAATCGTTGGTCAGCGGTTTATACCATGTCACGACCAATTGATATATTTTTTCGCCTTTCGTCAGAAAATACACGACACGTTCAATATCTTTGGCGGGCGGCGCCGCAGTAACGGTAATGGCATTCGTTCCATCCACCGTTGCCGAACCGGTTGCTTTTGGTTTGAACTTCCCTTTATTATCATCTACAAATTTTTCGAATTTTACTTCTCCTTTATCCGTCTTCATCGGGAAGATATCGAGATCAAACGTACAGTCTTTCCGGAGACCTTCCAGATGCAGTGTGTGCAACGCTCCGCCTTTCTTTTCCTTCGGCATCGACACATCGAAATTATCCGGATGCTCAAATTCAACAAAATCGTTGTTAAATTTCGATACTTCGGCCGATGGCAGCGCAGCTGCATTAGGATCTTTATACGATACTTTCGGTTTCGGTAATTTCACTGATTCAACCACTTTATCGAGCAGCGGTTTGTACACTTCAAAATAGTCGTTAAATCCGGAAATGCTGACGGTATAGAACATGCTGTCGTGCGCTACAATAATTTTTTCACCCTGGAGCATTGTCTCTTTTCCCACTTTAATCTTGTAGGAAAATTTGAATCCGTTTTCTTTGCCGATCATAGCCGGCTGTTCGCCGGAAAGGTTCAGCACCGAATACGTCTGCATGGTCGTCGCTTTATATGCTTCCAGAGTTCCGACGTTGACATCTTTGAACGATTCCGAACTGATTTCGATTTCCACGCCCCCCTGTTCGGAATTTACCGTTGTACTGCCTGCCGAATACAAATCATAAAATTTTTCCGAAACTACCTGCGAAGAATAAATCTTCGTGCGCTTCGGATCGGTCTGCCGCATCCAATCTTTCGGATACTGCACCTCAAGACCTTTGATCGGATCCTGGAAAGTTTCGTAATCGGAAACAGTCGGTAATTCCGCTTTTTTCTGACACGATGTGATAAGCCCAGCAATGCCGATACTCAAAAGCAGCAGAACGAGAAACGGAATATGTGAAGACGTTTTTTTCATAGTTCACCTTCTATAGGTTGAGTGAAAACATGGGGGTTATTTTCCGCAATTCATTTGTCCGGATTCTTTTTTTGCTGCAGCATTTTTCGGATTAATTTTTAACACAATAGCATATTCTTCACACGCACGTTTTTTGATCAGCTTCGCTTCATCCAGCAACAGTTCTTTGTCTCCGCTTTTTACAGCGTACATTTGCGCCAAGAACAGATGTAGGTTCTCATCTTTCTTTGCCTTTTCATACTCCACTGCTTTTTCCAGCTTTTCAATTGCCGCCGTAATATTCTTATCGCGGTAGTCAAACATAGCCAAACTACGGTATCCGCTGATCACCGTTTGCGAATACTGTGCAGCTTTTGTCGGTTCC
>JALNZH010000280.1 GCA_023229405.1 Bacteroidota bacterium | reverse complement strand
TCAACGGATGTTTGCAAAAACTATTAAGGAGTCTTCCATGGGGACCAGAATCCATTTTTCGAAGTACATTGCAAAAGTAGCAGCACACATTGTTGTAATCCTGCTGGTATTGTTGCCGGCATATTCCCAACAGCATAAATATCTTTCGGATACACAAAATGGCGGTACTATAATAGCGATGCAATTTAATAAGAGTGGTGATCGCCTCTATACATTGAACTCTGATGGAAGAATACGGTGTTGGGATGTTTCCACTGGTCTCTTAATGTCGATTACCGAAGATGGTAAAAGTGCAGGCGAAACGCCATGGGAAATGACAGTCAACAATGATACCGAAACCGCTCTTGTTTCAACACTTCGTAATCCTACTGTACGATTATGGGATTTGAGGTCCGGCAAAGTGAAAAAGGAATATAACGTGTTCAATAATTTTACCCACGCTCTTCGATGGATCAACGGGGGTAAAACAATCGCCGGTTTGGGAAATACCAATTCGGGAAATAATAATTCTGACGTCGATCAATTTATAAGTTGGGATGCCGAAACCGGTAGTATTGTAAAACAATTCTTCCATCTCGGTGGAGGAATTGGAATTAGATCGCTTGATTTCACCAAGGATGAAAAATATGTTCTTCTCTGCGGCGAATCAGGTCAAAACGAAAATTATGCGTATATCGTGGACTATGAAAGTGGAGATGATGAGAAGAGTATAGAAGCGCATCGCAGTTGGGTGTTGTCTGCAGTATACAGTCCAGACAATACGTTGATTGCAACTGCTAGTCTCGATCACAATGTGAAAATATTTGATGCAAGAACAGGGGAGAACGTGGCGTCATTTTATGAACATTCAAAAGCAGCAAGAAAAGTGCTTTTCACTCCGGAAGGTAAATATCTCGTTTCATCGGGTGAAGATGGAAAAGTGATTGTGTACGATGTTGTTTCAAAGTCCAGCGTGTGGTCGGAAAATTATGGAGCCTCTGATGAGGGTGTTCCATTCGCGATCAGTCCGGATGGGAAGTATCTTGCCGCTGGTTCGTCTTCAGTCATTATTTCAACATTGGAAAAAAAATCAATAGTCGGAACAATTCATGACTATTCTGTACGCCCGAAAAAATATTTCTTTGATGATAATGGCAGCCTTACAAAAGACAGTACCGCCGCACTCTGTCTTTCAACAATTGAAATTACCGGAACAGCACCAGAAGGAGCACAGCCCACATTTAACAACATGAAAAATTTCTGGATGTTGTCCACCCCTGTCGGTCAGTATGAAGCGTCCGGCGCTGCGGACTCGCTATTCACCTTCTTTGATGCACCGGAAAACTTTCTCCCGGCCATAACAGATTCCATTCCCAATGTAGCCGCTGAAGTGTATGACATCAGCAGACTTGAAACGTTCGCCGGAAGTTTGCGGAAAATTAACCATGACCTATTGACACAAAGATACGAAACAGTAAAGAAGAAAAATGTATTCGAACGGACGACGGATACACCATTTCTTGTTATCGATCATAAAAAGCATACCGCACGCGTCAGTAAAGTGCTCTTCACACCGGATGGAAAAGAGATTATTACTTCATCGTGGGATAAATCGATCCGTGTGTGGAATGCGTCGAACGGTGAGCTGCAGCGTGTGATCCGGATCCCTGCGTATCCGGGTGCAGAAGGTCAGATCTATACGATGGCACTTTCACCGGATGCAAAATATATCGCTGTGGCCGGATATTCGGTTGGTGCCGGTGATATTGAGCGGTACGGCGGAGATTATGTTCTTCTTATAGATTTTGCCTCCGGGGATATTGTCGATCTCATCGCGCTGCATGGCCAGGCGATTTTCTCTTTGGCATTTTCGAGTGATGGAACGATGCTTGCCTCGGGTGGAGGTTCGACAGATAATATCGTCTGGATCTATACAATCCATCCAGACGCTATGCATATCCTGAAGAGAGAAGGGGGTGTGAAGATGAATGAAATGATCACCGGCCTCAGCGGTATTCCGAACAGCCGCGATTTTATGACATCGGATCTTAGCGGCATTGGAGGAAGAATCTATCCGCAGGAGTATGATGCCGAAGGAAATATTACAAAAAAAGCAGTGGCTACAGCACTGGTGTTAAGTCCGGGAAAAGAATTTGGCATGGGGTCGCCTGCCTATCATTCATTAGCTGTTCATCCGACAGGGAAGATTGCTGCATTCGGAAGCGGATTGGGAACGCAACTTATTTTTACAGATTCATCGAATCACGCACGATCTCGAATAAGCCCTTTTATGTTGAAATCGGTGTACTGTACGGCATTCAGTCCGAATGGAAAAAACATTGCCGTAGCCCAGGGAAATGAGATACGAATCTTTACATATCCAATGCCCGGCGATACGATTGATGCAGTGAATGTGTTGTCGTTTACAAAACATGATAATAGTGTTCTGTCGCTTGCGTACAGTCCTGATGGAAAATTGATCGCTTCGTCAGGCGGAAATTCAAATCAGGTGTATGTGTGGAATGCAGCTACGGGTGCAGTGAACTATGAATTGGGAGGAGATTCAAAACCGGCAAGGATATGGGCATTAGGATCGCACACTTCCCATCCTTCCGTAATCGGATTCGGTAATGAGAGTGCCGAAACGACATCGGTGAATAATCTCGGCCGTATCACTACAGCGTTTGACCTTTCAACGCTTTCATTTGTCGAGAATCCGGATGAAAATGATTTCATCACTTCGCGGAATGTGAATGAAAAAAATAACGTCAGCGCACCGTATTTCGAAAAGAATTTTGTCTCCGGTGAGATGCAATCATACGTTCAATTGAAGGACGGTACCATCATTATCGGAAGCGAGTATGGTGTGTACGCGAAAAAGGATGGAGAACTTGCGTATGTGTCATACTCCGGTCTCTCGGCACGTTGTGTCGGTGTTAGTTCGGACAATATATTCTTTTTTGCAGGACTCGCAGACGGCAGGATAGAAATATACCGCCAATCAAACAGAGAATTGGCTGCAACGCTGTTTATCGATGCTGATCGCGAATGGATTCTCTGGTCGCCCGAAGGGTATTATACTGCGTCTCGGCATGGTGCAAAAATGGCGGGTTGGCAGATAAATCCGTGGAGAGTGAATACTCAGGAATTCAAGATCCTCTCGACGGCACAACGTGGTGATGTCCTCCGTATCATGATGGCAAAAAATCCGAAATTTTACCCATTCGAACAATTCGATATTCGTTTGAACCGTCCTGATATTGTGTTGTCAAAGCTTGGTGTGATCAAAAAAGAAAAATATTTTGCACTCAAACAGGCCTATGCACGAAGATTAAAAAAATTGGGAATACAAGAAAGCAGTTTATCTGCATTGCTGAGTGTTCCCAAAATAAAAGTATCCGCTCTTCCGGCTCAGACAAAAGAGAAGCTCGTCACATTCACGGTTGAGGCGGACGCAGATTCGTTTTTTGTCAAAACTATTTCATTGTTGTTGAATGATGTTCCGGTCTATGGTGCGAAAGGATTGCCGGTTGGTGGTGACTCTTCTCGTGCAGTAAAGAAAGTCTTTTCTCTCGAAGTGCCGAACGGCAGGAATAAAATTCAGATATCTGTCCGCAATAGTGCTGGAATAGAGAGTTCGTTGGAAACATACTATGTCACGTATTCATCTGCAAAACCAGTTCAGCAGAACAGGTTTATTGTTGCGATTGGTGTTTCAGATTACAAAGACAATGATTATGATTTGAAATATGCGGCCAAAGATGCGTCCGATCTATCGGTTGTGTTAAGTCAAAACAGTGCAACAGGAAAAACAAAAGTATTGAAGATTCTCGACAAGGATGCAACGCGCGAAAATATCTTAAAGGCCAAAGAATTTCTTCGTCAAGCGAAAGTGAATGATCTTGTCATCCTTTTTGCGGCCGGGCATGGTTTACTTGACAAAAATCTGGATTGGTATTTTGCGACACATGATATTGATTTTGATCATCCCTCGCTGCGGGGAATCAGTTATGATGAACTTGAAGGGTTACTGGATGGTATTCCAGCGGTAAAGAAGATGATGCTGATGGATGCCTGCCACTCAGGAGAGGTGGATAAAGATGAGAGTGTTTTGATTGCCGTTACATCCGCAGATCAAGCCAATATCAAATCTCGCGGTTTTAAGAAAAAAGTTGAAAAAAAATCTTTTATGGGACTTTCGAATTCATTTGAATTGATGCAACAACTATTTTCTGATCTGAACCGTGGAACTGGAGCAACGGTCATATCATCTGCGTCGGGTGCCGAGTATGCATACGAAAGTGCGGAATGGAATAACGGAATATTTACCTATTCGCTTCTAGATGGCATCAAATCAAAAGGGGCCGATAAAAATAACGATAAACAAATCAGGATTTCCGAACTTCGCGATTATGTTATTACTACTGTACAAAAAGCTACTGGTGGTAAGCAGCACCCGACGTCTAGGAAGGAAAATATTGAATATGACTTTCGGGTATGGTGAAGAAGTAATTCATTACCAGGTAACATAGCTGTCCAAAATAAAACCCTTATCGTCAAAAATTTATCGAAACAAGTGGATGTATGGAAGATATGTTATGTTGAGAAAAGTAATCCCTCCCCTACATTTCTTACCGTGTTGGATGAGATGTGGGAGGGAGCGAAATTTAGGAGAGTGAGCGAGCTTTTTCTCCCCCTGTAAAGGGGGAGATACAGAGGGGGGTCTGAAATCATGGTGGGACTTTTGATGGCGTTTTTTCCATCTACGGGCAAGTGTGAACGGGATTCATCGCGCGCGTTAAATTTTTACAAATGGGTTTGCCGCCTCCCATTTCATAATGGGCGGCATCCCGCTCCGCGGGATTTGTGCTTCTTTTCTTGTGCCGACCAAATCTTTATACCATGTCGGCATTCCTTCGGAGCCCCGTCAAGAAAAGAAGGAATAAATTTTTCTCTTTTATGATTTATTTTGGATAGGTATGAAGCCAAATAATGGCAGACAGTTTTAGAGTTTTGTAGTATTTTATTGTATCAATCGGAAAATGGGAGAAAAACCATCGCCTTTTTGCTGTAGTAAGTTTAGTTTCAAAAGCAATTCGTGCTCGTAATTGCCTCAATGATA
>JALNZH010000278.1 GCA_023229405.1 Bacteroidota bacterium | reverse complement strand
GTTAACGGATACGGATGATCATCAACAACAGGGATTTTTTTCCCGATCAGTTTTTCAATATCGCGGAGATATTCTTTTTCTTCAGCGTCGCAGAAGGAGTATGCTGTTCCTTTTGCCCCTGCGCGGCCGGTTCTGCCGATCCTGTGTACGTATGTTTCGGCAATGTTCGGAATTTCATAATTAATGACAAATTCCATATCCTCCACATCGATACCACGAGAGGCAATATCCGTTGCAACAAGCACTCTGGTCGTTTGTGCCTTAAAATTCGCCAATGCGCGCTGTCTTGCATTTTGTGCCTTGTTGCCGTGAATTGCTTCTGCCTTAATATTATTCTTTAGCAGCACCTTCACAACTTTGTCTGCTCCATGCTTGGTGCGGGTAAATACCAACGCGGTTTTAATGGATTTGTCTTTAAGAATATGTAACAATAACGCCGCTTTATTCCCTTTATCCACGAACATCATGTGCTGGTTGATGATGTCGACCGTAGATGAAACCGGAGTGACCGTCACTTTTTCGGGATTGTGGAGGATCGTGCCGGAGAGTTTGATAATCTCTGCTGGCATGGTAGCAGAGAAAAACAATGATTGCCGTTTTTGGGGAAGAGCGTGAAGGATTTTCTTTACATCATGGATGAATCCCATATCCAGCATCCGGTCTGCTTCATCCAGTACAAAGATCTGAATATCTTTTAACGAAATATATTTCTGATTCATCAGGTCAAGCAGCCGGCCGGGAGTTGCAATCAAGATATCGACGCCGCGCTGCAATGCATTGGTCTGTTGTTGCTGGCCAACACCTCCGAAAATAACGGTTGTCGTCAATCCGGTATGCCTTCCGTACGCTTTAAAACTATCATTAATTTGAATCGCTAGTTCCCGCGTCGGCGTAACGATCAAACTGCGGATTGGTTTTTTGTGTTCATGTAACTTTTGAGCGCTCAGTAATTGCAGGATCGGTATTGCAAATGCCGCTGTTTTGCCCGTGCCGGTTTGCGCGCAACCGAGCAAATCAGTTCCTTGCAGAACGATTGGAATTGCTTTTGCCTGGATGGGTGTAGGAATGGAATAACCTTCTTCTGATAACGCCTTCAGGATCGGTTCAATAAGGTGTAAGGATTTAAATGCCATGGATCTTCTTTGTGCAGAACAGTTGTGGATATTGTTCACAATGTTCTTATGAGTATGTATGCGAAAAAAACACTATAATCGCTTCAATTATACTACAAAATGCCGAAATATTTCGGCATTTCCTTGTCAATTCGAGAATTGGAAGGGAATATGTCGTTATTGACGGGGAATACTGCGATAGAAGACGTGAAAGAGATTCAAAACTTTTTCTCAACTGTGATTATTCACTTCCCACTGTATGGCTCCAGCGAATTTCTTGCCAGTATTTTCGCTCCTGTTCGGTGTGGAATGTCCAGGCGATGAAACGGGATTTTTTTTGCCCTTGCGCCATGTCGATTGTTCGGACATCAACGGCATGAATTTGGATGAGTTCTTTTTTTATGAGAAGAAGGTTGGATTGTTTAGAGATCAACGAAGTAAACCAAAGAACATCCTTCGCAAATGCAGCACTTTCATGAACTAATCCTTTCACGAATTCAATCTCACCGCCAGGATACACCAACTCGTGAAATCGTCCGCCAAAATTGAGGGCGTATTGACCTGTTGTTTTATTACCAAGGTTTTTCCATTTTCTTCGTGTTCCCGAAGTCGCCTGATCGATACTGGAATGAAACGGTGGATTACACATCGTTAGGTCAAAACATTCTCGGGGATTGATGAGTCCTTGAAAGAAATGATCGGATTGCTGCTGTGTCCGTATTTCGATGTGATCTGTAGAAATACCATTCCCGTCGAGAATATGTTGTGCCGACTTGGTTGCAGACGGATCGACATCAGAACCGACAAACCGCCACCCATATTCTGCATGCCCGATAAGAGGGTAAATGCAGTTCGCACCGACGCCAATATCGAGAACCGACACACAGTTTCCTTGAGGAATGATACCGTTATTGTTTAATGCGATCAAATCTGCAAGATGATGAATATAATCCGCCCGGCCGGGGATGGGAGGGCAAAGATGTTCTTGTGGTAACTCCCAGAATGTAATCCCGTAATGATGATGCAGTAAAACCTTATTGAGGGTCCGCACGGCGGAGGGGTTTGAAAAATCGATTGTTTCTTTCTTATACTTATTCACAAAAACGAATTGTGCAAGTTCAGGAAACGATGAAATGAGTGAGGGGAAATCGTACCGATCGTTGTTTTTATTTCTTGAATGGAGGCCAGATTTTCTGCCGGAAGATGATTGAGAAGTTTTGTTCACGAAAAGATCACAAGCCTCATGCTGAAGGTTGATACTTTACTCTTCGGTAAAGGTAGACATGTAGAAACGTTCCCTCGAGAAGGAAGACACCCCAATTTCCATTATCCTCATAATTTATATTTCCGACATCGATTTCCCGATTATCCATTTCGACGGACATTGCCTCTTCGGAAAGCATTGTTAACCACATGAGTTCGATTGCAAGACGGGGCGAGAGCCGGGTCCGGTTCTTTACTCGGATCTTTGGAAAAATAGCAATGTGCCCTCTGTCGGTCCGGGTACCAAGCGGCCGATATACCGCTTCAACAATAAAATCCTCTGCCGTACAGATGTACGCCATAGTATTTACATTCGTCTCATAAAATATTTCTTAACAATGGACACGATTGTTGTTGCGATGATGGCGCCGACGAATGCAACAAAGACATCTTTCTGAGCATCCCAGATATCTCCCTGTGTTCCGAGATAGGCAATTCCCTGTTGTTGAAAAAAGATATCGGCAACAGCCCATTCAATCAATTCATAAAATGCACTAACGGAGAGAGTAATTTCGATCGGCAATATCCATGCAACCCAGGTAGGATATTTAAGCCATAGCAAAAATGTTTCCCGCAATGGTGTAGCGAGTAAAAATCCAAAAGAAAAGTGGACGATTCGGTCATAATGATTTCGGGAGAACTGGAAGAGATCCTGAATCCAGTATCCAAACGGATTTTCCGCATACGTGTATTGTGCTCCGTACACATGCAAACAGAGGTAGGAAAAAATTAGCAAATATCCAAGGTCGCTGAATTGATATTTCGAATACGTGATCAGTAAAAATGCAACGAACAGAACAGTGAGGATATTTTCGAGAATCCAATTGGAAACATCTGTTGTTCCGATGAGAGAATTCAACCAGACAACGAAAAAGAATAGAGCAGCTCCTTGCAGCCAGCGATTCCGGAGGAATGGAGTTCTTCCTTTGGATATTGTAATGGTAAATGGCATATACAGCTCCATTAATAGATATTTCGCGCTGCCATTGCGATATCGTTGTTTTCTAATACCCGTTTCGGGTACGGCCGCATGGATACACTTAGCATTGAGCGCCCAACATCTTCCAATGTGCAGCCATGGGACGGGAATAGTGTTTTCATCAGCGGGTATAACACTATCAGTGGTTTTGCCAAGGCCAATGTATTTTTCATCCCGCGAATTGGCTTGATAAACCCCGGGCGGAAATTAAATGCAGCACGGAAAGGGAGTTTAAGTAAATCATTTTCCGTTCGTCCTTTTACCCGAGCCCACATTAGCCGTCCCTGTTCCGAACTATCCGTGCCTTCGCCGGAGATGTAACAGAATGTCATGTCGGGATTCACGGAAGAGAGCGTTGATGCAACGTGCATCGTTAGATCATACGTCGTATGCCGGTATTCCGCTTCTTGTTTTCCGACAGAAGAAACGCCGAGACAGAAATAACACGCTTGATATCCGTGTAATTGATTACTGATGGGATTAATATCGTACAGATTGGGATGTACAATTTCCATCAGTTTAGGGTGGACTACGCCGCACGGGCGCCTGCCGATTACCAATACTGATTGGACATGGTCGCTATTCAGTGCAACATGCAGCACCCCCTCGCCGACCATTCCGGTGGCACCGAAAACAATTACTTTCATTATCTTTTGTTCCTATTAAAATTGTGTGACTAATGTAGAGAAGAGCAGGTAAGAATGCAAATGTCTTGCATTAATTTGCTATTTGATCATTGTGAGAAGCATTTTAAATTTCACATTTGCCTTTACCGCATGGGGAATATTGCCGGGCATGATGATTGAAGCTCCGGAGATTACCAAAAAAGATTTTCCATCAATCAGTATTTCTGCTGCCCCGTCAATTACCTGCACCAGAGCATCAAAAGGGGTTGTGTGTTCGCTGAGTTCTTCACCTGCATCGAATGCAAACAATGTAACATTGCCGTTCGGTTTTTTCAGGATAATTTTACTGACAACTGAATGGGCTGCATATTCTATCAGAGTATTCATCGTCATAACTTCAACATTGTGACTGTCTTGGGGATTCATAGCACTCTTCTTTCTAAGGTTTCCAAAAAAAATCTGAAATGAACTGTCCAAAATCAATGTGGCAATTCAATACCATTCTTTGGCATGTATGGGTGTGAGTTTTATTCCGTTGGTGTTACGAGTGGACGACGTCCTGAAAAATCGAATAGCGTCAACCGTCGCAGACGGTAATATGTTATCCAATAGTCGGATAGTGTTTGGATCCTCGCACGGTAGGCAGCATCCTTTTCGGATTGAGCAAGAAAAAGATTTGGGACATCGATCTTGCCGATCGTGAACCGTTCACGTGCAACATCGAATCTTCGCTGGGCGACGGTATCCGCCTTTCCTGAAAGCAACACTTGTGTTTGCAACTGTTGGAATCGCCGGACTTGATAAAATACTTCCTGTTTCAATAAAAATTGCTGAGATGCTACCGAAGTCTCTACACGTGATAATTCCGCTTCTGCCGCCTCAATAGCATGACTGCCTGTCCCAAATCCATACAAAGGAATTTGCAGTTGCACGCTAAACTCTTGCTGGTCCAACAAATTAATATATGCATCACCGAATGTGTTGGCTTTTTGATTTAGACCGATGTTTGCAAAGACGGACATGGAAAGTGTATGATTTGATTCAATTTGTCGCACGTTCCGATCTGCGGACAATTTTTGAATTTCGAAATCCAAAATATCGCTTCTGTTATGCTGGGCGTACTCC
>JALNZH010000279.1 GCA_023229405.1 Bacteroidota bacterium | reverse complement strand
CCTCTCTTGTTGCGCCCGTAACTATTACTTGGGATAATGCTCTGCTTCCGCAGGGCATATTTATCTTAAAGGATGTTATCACTGGAATGCTGGTGAATATTGATATGAAGGCGCAAAACAGTTATCGCGCTACCAGTCTTGCCATCACCTCATTGAAGATTGAACATTCAAATTCCTTAAGTGAAACAATATCATTTTCTGAGGGTTGGAACATGCTTTCCATTCCAGTTGGTGTTCCGAATATGACCGTTAACAGTATCTTCCCGTTGGCAACCTCACAGGCATTCGGATTCACCGACGGATATGTTATGGTGAATTCATTTCTTCCGGGAAAAGGGTACTGGCTAAAATTTGCCGCGGCAGAAACGAAACACTTGCAGGGGACAAAAATTTCAGGACCGGTAAACGTGCCGGGAAATTGGTCAATGATTGGAGTGTTTGACCGCGATGTGGCCGTACATTCCATAGTTTCCGTTCCTCCCAATATTGTAACGTCTCTATTCTTTGGTTTCGACGCTTCAGGATACGTAACAGTTGATACACTGAAGACCGGGAAAGGATACTGGGTGAAAACGCTGACAGCCGGTATGTTGGAATTCGATTCGAAGCTCGCAAAACAATCATCCGCACAGAGTGTTGCCGATCATTTAACAAAGCTGGGCCGCATTACTATCACGGATGCAAAAGAGAGAAGCAAAGTACTCTATACGGCAGGTCACGGAATGGATGGAGAACGGTTTGCGCTCCCTCCGGTACCGCCATCAGGAATTTATGACGTACGGTATCGTTCGGATTCGTATGGAAAAGATGTTACTGCCGGGGAAGTGATTGATATCCGCGGCGCGGTGTTTCCGATCCGTATTCGCGTTGATGGCATCATGGCGACAGTGCAGGATGTGATCGGAGGTTCGTTGATTTCGCGGGAATTAAAATCTGGTGAAGAGATGACTATTCTTGAATCCACAATCAGTTCCATCTTCGTAAAAGAACGGGCACTCCCCATTGAATATTCTTTGGATCAAAATTATCCGAATCCGTTTAATCCTTCCACGACCATTTCGTTCAGTTTACCGGAAGATGCTTTTGTCCGTCTCACAGTCTTTAATGTGATCGGACAGGAAGTGGCGCAATTGACGAATGGAATGATGGCCGCAGGGGTACATCGTATGGAATTTAATGCCCGGCAGTTGTCATCCAATGTATATTTTTACAAGATGGAAGCAGGATCGTTCGTGGAGATTAAACGGATGATGTTGCTCAAGTAATTGTCGCTTTTGTGGCGTGCTGGGTATTTTCTGGCACGCCATACGAACGGGCCAACACAACGAACGCACAGTATCGTTACTTTTGGAGACAATCATGAACTTACGACTTTTACTCGGGGTCTGCCTTTGTTGTACAGTGTCGCTTTATTCACAACTTCCTGATGTGGGAATAACGCTTCATGTGAAGGACGATCTTTCCGTTGTACCGAAACTGTTAGGTTTCGGACTCGGAGAAACGGCAACGGACAATATTGATTCGATATACGGAGAAACAGAATTGCCTCCCATGCCGCCAACCGGAATATTTGATGCGCGGTTTGTTGGTACAAACATTTCGCTTCCCGGATTGGGAAATGGAGTGCTTGTGGATTTCCGGCATGGCGGTGTGATCTTTACCGGCATGAAGATTCACCAAGTGCAATGGCAGAATAATACTGGAGCAGCAAAAGTATCTCTGGTGTTTAATCTTCCACCCGGTGTTACATTGAAGTGTGAAGATTTTTTTGGCGGAGCGGTAGTGAATTCTACTATCAGCGGAAAAGACAGCGTGATTATTACCAATCTTGCCATTACCACAGTGAAACTTACGGTTACGTATCAACCCGTACTGACACCGCCGGCAGTGCCGGTATTAGCTTCTCCGGCAAACGGTACAATTGTGTACGCATCACAAGTATTATTGACTTGGCTTTCTGTAGCTGATGCGGCAGAATACTTTGTGCAAGCGGCAACTGATTCAATCTTTACGAATTTGATTAAGGATGGATTTGAAGGAACTCACTCATGTACCGTCGGACCGCTGGCGAACAATGCGACATACTATTGGAGAGTACGGTCGAAGAATGCGAATGGGATGAGTGCATTTTCGACGCCGTGGAAATTTACTGCCGTATTGCAGTCCGGCTCTGCCATCGATCTTTCTGTAGTGATCTATGATAATTTACAAAGCATACGGAAAGAATTGACGTTCGGATTAGATCCAACCGCTTCCGATAGTATCGACCCAGCATTGGGAGAAGCCGAACTTCCCCCCGCGCCTCCAACCGGAGTTTTTGACGCACGCTTTGTCGGAACGAATATAACCATGCCGCAATTCGGCAACGGTTTACTGGCAGATTATCGCCAGGGATCTTCGGCATTTACTGGAACAAAGACTCATCAGATTCAGTGGCAGAACAATACCAGTGCATCACAGATGGTTCTACTGTTCGATCTGCCGGCCGGGATTGCAGTGATGTTGGAGGATTTTTTCGGCGGGACAGAGATTAAAAAAGCAATAAGTGGGAAAGATAGTCTTGTCATAACAAATCTTGCCATCACCACGGTAAAGATGTCCGTCAACTATAACGGTGGCGGAGTACCTCCGCCGGCGACTCCCGTGCTCGTGATGCCGTTGGATGGAGACACTATTAATACGGAAATTGTTTCACTCATGTGGGAAGCAGTGAACGGTGCAGACATGTATCGGGTCCAGCTGGCAAAAGATTCTCTTTTTGTCCAAATGACAATAGATACGCTGGAATCGACGATTAAAATTTCGTCAGGTGTCCTGGACAATAACGCTGCATATTATTGGCGTGTACGTGCAGAAAATGTCGGTGGAGTAAGTTCCTATTCGCCATACCGGAAATTTATCGTTCATATAAGACAAATCGACTGGGCAAATTTGCAATGGCCCGGTAGCATCACAATTACGGCGATGGATTCTGTTGAAGTGTATGGTCAGGTATGGATAGACGGTGTGACTGCGCTGCCGGGGCCGACGCCTGGTCTGGAAGCATGGGTCGTCTTCACGAACGACACTTCCAACCTGAATCCCGATATGTGGTCTGGGATGATTCCTGCATTTTACAATGCCTTCACTTCGTCCGGTAATAATGATGAATACGTTGCAAAATTTGCCATGCCTCCCGGAACATATTTTTATCTTTACAAATACATGTATTATCAATCGGTTGCATATGGCGGGTGGGAAAACTCATTCTATGATTCAACAAAAAAGAATGTGGGAAGAATGACGGTGACATTGCCGGAGACATTGACGATTAAAAAATATGTTGCCGTCGGAGACGGATTTACGATGGGATGGCAGAGCGGTTCGTTATATGAATCGGCGCAGATCTACAGCTTTCCGAATCTTCTCGCGCAACAATTGCAGCAGCATGGAAATCCTCTCGGTGTGTATGAACAGCCGGTGTATTCAGATCCGGGAACACCGGATCCGGTGACGGGCAAATCGTCCCGACTCGAAATTCTGAATATCGACCCTCTTGTTGTTGGTACAAGAGGATTAACTCCGGGAGTACCGAAGAACAGCACACTTCTTCGTCCGTATGATAATCTGGGAATTGCCGGTATGCCATTGGCTGGATTGATGGACACTTCGGTGATGCACATTGTTCCGTTAGCACCGTTGGTGCTTCGAAGCGCATCCGGATTTCCGGCGAATGTCTATCAACATGCTCTGGCATTATCTCCAGACTTGATCACATTCTGGCTGGGATTTAATGATGTCGCTCCATACGCTATCAGCGGCGGCTTTTCACCGATTCAGCCCACTACGGGAACAGTATTTGCATCATTATATCAACAAGCAATTGATTCATTGCTTATACAATTGCCGGATGTAAGGATTATCGCGTTTACAATTCCCGGAGGATTATCCTCCCCGTATTTCACTCATCTGAATAAAGTATTGTCTCAATTGCCTTGGGTACTTAATGGAACGAAGATTTATTATCAACGACACGGAAATGCTGGCCCCTCGTTTGATACGCTATCATCAATCCCTCAACCGATGTTTCTGTTAAGTGGTGTTCCCTTTACTCAGGATATTGGAAAACCGTCCGGTGCATTCTATCGGCAGTTGGGATTTGTTCCACCGGGGATTGATACGACAAAACCGTTTGCACTCCATCCTCAAAATCCATGGCCCGATGTATTCACGCTGGATTCGTTGGAGCAACACATCACAAGTTCAGCCATTGAAAGTTACAACCAAGCTATACTCGCGGTTTCACAAGCCCGGCAACTTCCGGTAGTAGATATGCATGCAACTGCGCAACAACTTTCTAATGAAGGAATAATAGCGAACGGAAAACTGTTTACGTCGCAATATATTACCGGAGAATTTTTCAGTTTGGATGGGATTCATCCATCGTCCAGAGGATACGCAATTATTGCCAACGAGATTATTAAAACACTGAATGCACGGTATCAGTTCGCGATTCCTTTTGTGGATGTTGGTACGATACCTGGAATCCCCGGTGTTGTTTCGGTGGAGCGAAAAAGTCCCTCCATTGTACCGGCAACATATCAGTTGGAACAGAATTATCCGAATCCGTTTAATCCAGCAACAACTATTGTATTTTCTTTACCGAAGAGGGACGATGTGCGTTTATCGGTGTTTGATGTACTTGGAAGGGAAATGACTACACTGGTGAATAAACAGCTTCCGGCCGGAACATACTCCGTCCGGTTCGACGGTTCAGGACTTTCCAGCGGAATATATCTATATAGACTGCAAACCGTAACCACTATGGAAACAAGGAAAATGCAGATTCTTAAATAGCGGATGACCCTAATATGTTGTTTACAAAGAATCGTTTGGCAAGTCTAAACGATTCTTTTTTTTTGCGAAGTAATGTAAAAGATTTATTTTGTTTTTTGCTACCATGGTTTCTCGTAATCTAACATCAGTTCATAACTGATGTTACGCAAAAAGGTAAAAATGGTTCGACGCGGCGCAGAAACAACGTTCATCCAAATCCTTTGCTGTTTGTTCCGAAGGAATCCCTGCGGGAAAGGATGCGTCTCCCGATAGGGATGCCTTCGGCAGAA
>JALNZH010000276.1 GCA_023229405.1 Bacteroidota bacterium | reverse complement strand
GCGGAAGAAATTGTTATAAAAAAACAATCTTCGTCCAAATCTGTGAAAAAAACGTCCACGTACGTCGTGAAACGGGGGGACACACTTGAGACAATCGCAGAGCGGTATAATGTGAGTATCGCTGCACTAAAGAGGTGGAATGATTTGAAATCGTCACGCATCGTGATCGGACAAAAATTGAAGATCCCGAGTTGAATGGTAATTCCAGAAGGTGAAAGTCCCGGCATAACGACGGGACTTTTTGTATTTTATGGAATTGTAAAGAATGAAATCGAATATTGTTTTTCTATATGTCTTATAGTATATTGTGCCCAATACGTATCGGTATCCCTGTTCATCCGGATCACATCTCTGAACTTTTCTCTTATGGTTAAGTCTCGCTATTGTCTTATTGTTCTACTTATTACACTTGGTTCAATTACCATTCTTCACTCCCAGCGTTTACCCAAAGCAGCATTCGACGATAATACAAAATATACTACCACAGGAAATTTATCCGTCACAATTTCAAATTATGGCGTGTTTGGTCACGGATTCCGCCTCTGGCCACAGCAACCATCCATGCAGTATCCGCGAGGTTCCGGAATAGAGCATTGTTTTGTTGGAGGACTCTGGGTTGGTGCATTTACTCCAAGTGGGAAACGGGTAACAACAGGAGCAGTTGATGTTGCGTCGTTACGAAGCGTATCGGAAGGATTTGAATTTACCACCAGCACCGATTCAAGAGTCATCGAACGCTCAACACTGCCAGACAATCGGTTTTTTTCTCTTTCTGCAATCAGCCATCAGGATTTTATCGCTGATTTTACTGATAATAGCACCTTCAATCCGAACCAGAATAACGAACAGATTCCAAATCATGTTCCTCTCGGTATCGACGTGCATTTGGAAACGTATGCATTCAATTTTTCATTTGCCGATAATTTCATCATCTTCAACTATACGATAAAAAACATCTCTTCTGCATTGTTGGATAGCGTGTATGTTTCACTCTGGGCAGATTTGGTTGTTCGTAACACGAATATCACTCCTCCTACAGTGGGGTCACCGTTCTATGACAAAGGCGGATTAGGATATATCGATTCGATTCATATTGCGTACGCGTATGATTATAACGGGGATGGTGGATTGGCGGACAGCTATTCGGCGATGAAATTTCTTGGAGCAACTCTTGGAACAACGCCTATACTCTCAAGTTCAAGTTATCAAGCGTGGCAGTTTCGAAGCACCAGCATTCCGACATATTTTTCACCCACTACGGACGATGCGAAATACGATAAGATGGCAACCGGTTTAACTCCGTCGGAGATCAACGGGATTGCAAAACCGAGCAATTATATGTCGATGATAACGGTCGGTCCGTATTCGAAAATTGCTGCAGGCGACTCCCTGAATGTTGTCTTCGCATTAATTGCTGCGAAGAAAAAAACACCTTCACCCACAACGGAAGATAACGTTGTTCAGCGCACAAATCTCATTCAAGCGTCGGATTGGGCTCAGCGGACGTATAACGGTGAAGACAGAAACGGAAACGGCATACAGGATTCGAGCGAAATTTGGTCTGCTAATGGAAAACCAAAACGCTATTTTCTTCCTGCACCTCCCACGCCGCCGCGCATAAAGGTTATCCCTTCGGAAAAGAATGTTGATATCTACTGGGATAATTCTTCGGAAATTTCGGTTGATCCAATTACGAATAAACAAGATTTTGAAGGATATAGAATTTATGGCACAAACGTAGGGGTTGATTTATCATTGTCCCAGGACATGTTGAGTAATTTAAAACTCTTTGGCGAATTTGATGCAACATCGGATCAAATCGGTTATAACACCGGATTTGGTGCAATTCGCTTACCGTCCCCGTTATCGTTTTCTCCGGATACAATAAAATATTATTATAAATTTACCGTACCTGGTCTGTTAAATGGTTGGCAGTACGGATTTGCTGTAACAGCATTCGACTCGGGTGATGCCAGCACGGAGTTACAAAGTTTGGAAAGCAGTAAGCTGCAGACGTTAACGAGAGTTGTGCCGGGGACATTACCTGATGAAACCGATTCAAAAGATGTGGGCGTGTATCCGAATCCGTATTATGGTAAGGCATATTGGGACGGCAGCAGTCAGCGCGACAGGAAAATATATTTTTACAATCTCCCCTCGAAAGCAGAAATTCGGATTTATACGGTCGCCGGAGATGTTGTAGCGCAGCTTGACCATGATGCGCGGACATACAATGCATCTTCAATCAGTTGGTTTAAAAGATTTTCAGACGGTTCGCAAATCCTTGCCGGAGGTGAACATGCGTGGGACCTCATTACACAAAATGATCAGGCGATCGCAACGGGGTTATATTTATTTACAGTAAAGAATAAAGAGACGGGCAGTATTAAACGCGGAAAATTTTTGGTCGTTAAATAATAATTCACCAACCTTTCACTCACAGAGGAGATCGTATTATGAAGCAACGTTTACTATTTGGTGTTGTATGTGCTATGTGGACAATGTCGCTATTGATGGCGCAGGATCCCAAGTCATTTACAATTCCGGAATTGAATCAGGTTCCGCTTGATTCATTGTTAAAAATGGATACACTGCAATCTTCCGCATCGACAAAATTGGATGATACTGCTCCAGTAATTTCTAACGATACCATCAAAGTTGTCGGTGTTGTACTGGTAAAACCGCGTGTCCTTTCGTATACATTGGCACGATATAATATTTTCATTCAGGATACAACCACCGGTCAAGTGTACGCCGGGTTAAATATCCTGACGAATGACACATCTTCACAAGCACAAAGCACACTGATTACGGCGGTTGATACAGGTATGGTGATTGAACTTGTTGGACGCGCATTGGAATTCGGCAATCAACCGAACAGTTTAACGGAAATGTATATTTATTCCACCAGTGCTCCGGCTTTTACTAGTCCTGTCGCAGTAAATATCCTGGATGTGAAATCGACCCGTCCGGAGCCGGTTGAAGTAACTGTCGATAGTTTTGCTGTTGGAACATCGCCGCGTCCGTCAAGAGGTGAGAAATACGAAGGAATGTATGTCATCCTCCGCAATATTACCGTGAATAGCGTCGATTTGGCAACGGGACGTTTCACTTTTGTGGATGCGAATGGAAATCAGATGTCCATGTATGATGGTTCCCAGTATTACACGTTGCGCGGCCACAAGTTGTCAGCTTCAAAATATACGCCTCCTCCGATCGGAACGACGTTAAAATATATCCGTGGTATCGTTCTTCCGCAAGCACGTACTGGAACAGCCGGCGAATATACTATTATGCCGTTATATCCCGGTCCGAAGGAAATAAAAAATTCACCATATCCCGGTGATATTTCAATCGATAAATTTGCTCCGAGCATTACAAATCTACTACGCGCCCCCGGTGTTCCAAAATCTGCTGATGATGTTTCTGTTACATTTAAAGCAGCTAACCTTAACGCTGGTGGAACAATTGATAGTGCTGCTCTTTTCTATAAAGTCGGAAAATCCGTGTCATGGACTAGTTCGATATTGACATTGGCTGTTGGCGACAGTTTATATCGCGGAACTATTCCGAAACAACCGAACGACAGCATGGTAAGTTATTATGCAGGTGCTTATGCATCAGGCGGTTTGTTTGGAACATTCCCGGATCCGACAATTCCGAATTTCTATGTTATTCGAGATGGTGGATTGAAGATCTATGATGTTCAATTTACACCTTACACGAATGGACGATCAGGATTTGCCTTAGAATCCATTACAGTATCTGGAACAATCACAGCCGATACATCTGATTTGAAAGAAACATCTGGTGGACGGCCGAGACTCTTTATGGCTGGTGCAAGTGGAGCATGGAATGGTATCGTTATTTATGGCAATACCGCTGGAGTAGGTATTGATACATTAAAACAAGGTGATAGCATTACCGTAACAGGTCTTGTGCTGGAAACAAACTCGCGTACAGTGATTCAGGTTCTATCAAGAGTGTATCATGCCTCCGGCTCAACTGTCCCTGCTGCGACGGTTGTCAGCATGTCTGGAAACGGTTCGTTAAGCTATGAATTAAGCAATCCGCCGGTTGATGGAAATGCCGCATTTGAAAAATGGGAAAGTGTGCTCATTCAAGTGAATAATTCATATGTTGTCAAACGAAATGCTGATAATCTTTTGGATGGTGCATCGAGCAACTTTGGCGAATATTTCATCAGTAGCACGGCACTGCCGGGATCAAGCTCACGCTTCGGTCTGCGCGTTGATGACAATGGAACGAACAGCTTTTATGCGGACACATCTTCGGCATATACGGCAAAACCATCCAATGCACAGTTGATGGTATTGAACTCCAAAATCTCCAGTTTGAAGGGTATTTTAGACTACTCGTTCAGCTTCTATAAACTGGAACCTCGGAAAGACAACGATTTCGGAACCATCACTTCGGTCTCGAAGATTGAAGGATATGTGCCAAACAATTTTGCATTGGCACAGAATTTTCCGAATCCGTTCAACCCGACAACAAACATCGAGTATTCAATTCCGTTTTCCGGTAAAGTATCGTTATCGATTTACAACGTGCTAGGTCAAACGGTGACAACACTCGTTGAACAGGAATTAGCTGCTGGAAAATATGTTGCTCAATTTAATGCGTCGCGTTTCGCTTCCGGAGTGTACTTCTACAAACTCCAGGTGGGTGATTTCGTTTCCGTTAAAAAAATGATGTTGTTGAAATAAACATTTCCCCGGAGGAGATATACTCCTCCGGGGAGATTTTTGAAAGGATCGAATTGTTTTGAACTTGTATCGTTATGTGGTAACGATTCTTTTGTTGATTGGACTGGGTTGTTCCGAACGGTTTACCGATCAACCGGTAGTGAATAAATCGCCGGAAACATTCCTTTTCCTGGTTCCGGATAGTACGTTACAAAGTACGACAAGCCAGCAACATGTTCGGTGGTGGGGATTAGATCCGGATGGGTTTGTTGTTGGTTTCTTATTCTCTTTTGACAGTCTTCAATGGACGTACACGACTAAAAATGACAGTCTGTTCGGACTGCGATTAAACACCACAGATACCACGTATAGATTTTTTGTTTCTTCGGTTGACAATAATGGAAACCAC
>JALNZH010000277.1 GCA_023229405.1 Bacteroidota bacterium | reverse complement strand
ACCGACGCGACATTGCAGCATAAACAGCACACCTTCCTGAATCGTGAACTCGATGTCCATCATATCCCGGAAATGTTTTTCCAGGTTTTTTCGGATCACTTCCAATTGTTTGTAGATGACTGGGCGCGCTTTTTTCAATTCACTGATCGGCAACGGTGTGCGGATACCGGCAACGACATCTTCGCCTTGCGCATTCATCAGGTATTCGCCGTAAAATTCATTTTCGCCTGTTGCAGCGTTTCGTGTGAACGCAACGCCCGTTCCGGAATTGTCTCCCATATTTCCGTAGACCATTGCCTGGATGTTGACTGCCGTTCCCCACGCACTCGGAATGCCGTTCATCTTGCGATATGCAATGGCGCGTTCGTTGTTCCACGATCCGAACACAGCGCCAATCGCTCCCCACAATTGTTCTTCGGGATCTTCCGGAAAATCTTTTCCGGTATTTTGTTTGATCGCTTTCTTAAACAGTCGGACAAGTTCTTTCAAATCTTCCGTGGTCAGATCTGTATCCAGATGGACTTTGAGAGATTTCTTTTTTGCTTCGATAATCGCTTCGAACGGATCGATATCATGTTTTCCTTTCGGTTTCACTCCCATCACTACATCGCCGTACATCTGTACAAACCGACGGTATGAATCATACACAAAACGCGGATTCTTCGTCTTCTCGATTAATCCTTCCGCCACCACGTCGCTCATCCCCAGATTCAGAATTGTGTCCATCATACCTGGCATCGACGAGCGTGCACCGGAACGAACGGAGACGAGCAGCGGATTCTTCGGATCGCCGAATTTCGCTTTCATCTGTTTGTTTAATTTTTGAGTGGCAAGGTATATTTCTTTGGCGAGCGAAGTAGGATAGTGTCTGTTGTGAGCGTAATAATAAGAACAAACTTCCGTGGTAACCGTAAATCCGGGCGGAACCGGCAAGCCGATATTGGTCATTTCCGCAAGGTTTGCACCTTTCCCTCCAAGGAGCGATTTCATTTGTGCTTTACCTTCAGCACGACCGTTTCCGAAACTGTAAACATATTTTGCCATAACACATCCTTTCGTAGTGAACAATCAAAAAGTCGAATGCATCTATTGCAATTTCAGTGCCACCAATCTAATGATAATGGGATGGAAAATGTAGAGGATTTAAGCGGATTCAATTCTCTTCTTTTCATAGATAGGAAATCTTATTCCAAATTTTATCAAAAAAAGGAAGTATTTAAGAAAAAACTGAGGATGCATTAAACAAATTACATGGCACAATACTTGCCAACTATAACTGTAGGTATGAAAAACGGACAAAAAGATATTCCAATGTATTCGATCGGGACTGCTGCTGCAATGATCGGTGTCTCAGTTCAAACACTCCGGCTGTACGAATACGAAGGACTTCTGGTTATCCACAAAACAAAAGGAAATCAACGCCTCTATTCTTTGTCCGATATTGAAAGAATAGAATGCATCCGGCGGTCAATTAATGACGAGAAGATAAGCATTGGCGGAATGAAACACATCCATGGCATGGTTCCGTGCTGGGATATTGTGAATTGTTCCGAAGAAGAACGGCAACACTGCGCCGCTTTCAATCATCATATCGGCGGTTGCTGGACCTATCAGCATGAACACTCCGTCTGCGCAACAAAAGAATGCCGGCTTTGCAACGTTTACAAACGTTCCAGTAACTGCGAAGAAATTAAAGCATTAATCATTCGGTCTTCGTTAGCACGACAACCTGAACCACATGAGACAAACCCATGAAACGATTTCTTATACCCTCCCTCGCCCTTGCTATTTTTGTTCTCTATTTTATCTCAACAATCACGAAACAAGATATTGTCCCTTCGCAGATCGAAGAACTCAAATCTGAATACGGGGAAAAAATACGCCCCTCGGTTGATCATTCAAAGTTTTCCCAGCTCAAAAAATCATTCTCCAAACCGCAAGAAGTAACGGCGGCATGCATCGACTGTCATAACGAGCGCCATACGGAAGTGATGAACTCTTCCCACTGGAATTGGGAGCGGGAAGAATACATTGAAGGACGCGGGGTGAGGTATATCGGCAAAAAAAATATCTTGAATAATTTCTGCATCGGCATCAACACCAATGAACAGAGCTGCAACAAGTGCCATATTGGATACGGTTGGGAGGATAAAAGTTTTGATTTCGCCAATGCGAACAATGTGGACTGCCTGGCATGTCACGACAATAGTGATACCTATGTAAAAAAATCCTCCGGCGCCGGGATGCCCGATCCTTCCGTAAACCTGACGACGGTCGCACAAAAAGTTGGCAAGCCGACAAAATCGAATTGCGGCACATGCCACTTTTTCGGCGGCGGCGGAAATAATGTTAAGCATGGAGATCTTGAAAAAGCGTTATTCGATACGCATCGGGAAATTGATGTGCATATGGCAAGCGACGGAGGAAATCTGGAATGCGTTGATTGCCACACTGCCGAAAGACATCAAATGCTGGGGAAAGTGTATTCACTTTCATCGATGAACCGGAACCGATCTACATGCGAACAATGTCACGGAGCAACGCCGCACACCAACGAAGTCATTAATGAACATGGGGTTAAAGTTGCTTGCCAAACCTGCCACATTCCGGAATATGCAAAAGTGAATGCGACAAAAATGGCGTGGGACTGGTCAACCGCCGGGAAAATGAAAGAGGGCAAACCATACGAAGAAAAAGATTCTCTCGGAAATATTACCTATGCTTCTATTAAAGGTACATTCATCTGGAAACAGAATGTACAGCCGGAGTATGTTTGGTTTAATGGCACGGCATCCCATTATCTGACTGGCGACACGATTAGTTCGGAAACACCGATTCAAATGAACACTCTTCACGGCAGTTACGACGATCCGGATGCAAAAATTATTCCTGTGAAAGTTCATAGAGCAGTTCAGCCGTACGACCCGGTCACCAAATTTGTTGTGCAGCCAAAAACGTTTGCCAACCGTGAAGGCGAAGGAGGATACTGGAAGGATTTCGATTGGAACTCGTCCATTCAACACGGAATGGAGTATGTCGGACTTCCCTATAGCGGTCACTATTCGTTTGTAAAGACAGAAATGTATTGGCCGATCAATCATATGGTTTCGCCAAAAACAAAAGCAGTTGCGTGCAAGGAATGTCATACAAGCAATAATAGCCGGGTCGGCAATCTAAGAGATTTTTATATGCCCGGACGCGATTATAATGCAACGGTGGAATTTATGGGCATCGGCGCAATCGTAATGTCGCTGCTTGGAGTAGGTGTTCATGCGGTGGTGCGAGTTGCTTCAAAGAAACAATCCATGAAAAATCACATATAGAAAATAATTTCGTCATCCCCGAATGATCTTATCGGGGATCTATGGAATAGATTCCCGGCGACTGGCAAGGCAAGCGGGAATGACCTTCTTAAAATCAATTTCCCTATGAAAAAACAATTAGTCTATTCCCGTTTTAACAGATTCTGGCACTGGATGCAGTCCGTGCTGATCATTTTCCTCGGACTAACAGGATTCGAAATTCATGGCTCACTCTCATTCTTCGGATTCGATCAAGCCGTTACTCTGCACAACACGGCAGCCTATATTTTCCTGGTGTTGATCGGACTTGCCATTTTCTGGCATTTCACCACCGGCGAATGGAGACAGTACCTTCCTACCCGCCAGCATTTGCGGGCACAGATTGAATACTATCTCACCGGTATCTTCCGAAATGCTCCGCATCCAACAAGGAAAACGGCCATCAGCAAACTGAATCCGTTGCAGAAACTGGTCTATCTTGCTCTAAAAATTTTGGTCATCCCGATTATGGTTGTGTCGGGATTACTCTTTATGTATTACCGGTATCCCCAATCCAGCAGTATTCAGAGTTTGAACATAGACGGATTAGAAGCAATCGCAATTTTGCATACTGCAGGTGCATTCTTTCTGGTATCATTCATTATCGCTCACCTGTATTTGATCACGACAGGGCATACACCAACGGCAAATCTAAAGGCGATGATTACGGGTTACGAAGTGCTGGAGGACGAGCACAGTAAGTAAATGAGTCGTGGAGTATTGAAGTTATTGAGTAGTTGAGTTGATATTAAATTAAAGAAAACCTTCATTTTAAGTTCCGCCGTAACATTATTTTTTTGACGGGACGAAGAGTCTGAAATTACAAGCCGATTCTTCCGCGCACTCCATTCGGAGATAGAATGAAGACAAAACAATAAAATGAGATGACAATGAAAACAACATACATGAATCCATACCTTGCAGGATTTTTTTTAGGCCTGACCCTTCTTGCGACAATTGTTATTACCGGACGCGGACTGGGTGCGAGCGGTGCATTAAAGAGCGCTGTTGTTGCTACAGTTAACTCACTTACTCCACAGCATGCGCACGCATCAAAATTTTATGCTGAGAATTTGAAATCACTACACGAAAATCCACTAAAAGCGTGGCTGGTGTTTGAAGTGCTCGGTGTAATTATTGGAGGATTTCTTTCCGGCGTTGTGTCGGACAGATTGAACTTTGTTACCGAGCGAGGTCCTCACATCACCAACTCCATGCGACTCGGATTTGCACTGATGGGCGGATTGCTTTTCGGGCTGGGTGCGCAATTTGCCCGCGGATGTACGAGCGGCGCAGCACTTTCCGGTATGGCAGTTCTTTCCACCGGAGGAATCATTACCATGATGGCAATTTTTGGGACGGGGTACGCTGTAGCATATTTTTTTAGAAAATTGTGGATTTAAATTGATCCCACCCTTGATCCCTCCCCGTTTATGGGAGGGACACTACTCTCCCAATGTAAGGGGAGATCGAGAGGGGGATGGTAAACAATAAATTGCAAATGCATTTTTGAATTGAGGTTTTTATGTTTCCTTTAGTCCCCAATCTGATCAGCGAAGAATTAAATCTGATCGTTGCGTTATTAATTGGCATTGCCTTCGGATTTGTGCTGGAGCAGGCCGGATTTTCCTCGTCAAAAAAACTTGCCGGCGTATTCTATGGATATGATTTCACCGTGCTCCGAGTGTTCTTCACTGCCGGCGTCACTGCAATGAGCGGTGTGATCATCCTCGGTTATCTGGGATGGCTCGATACGGAATTCATCTATATTAAT
>JALNZH010000275.1 GCA_023229405.1 Bacteroidota bacterium | reverse complement strand
GAATCGAGTGTTCCATTACTGTTGTATCGCACGACAGCAAAATCCCAATTGGATCCATTCTCAGAATGTCCCGCAACAACAATCTTACCGTCGGATTGCAGTGCACCACTGTTTGCTTGTTCGCCGGCAGATCCGATGGCAGTTGTACGAGTTCCCGTTGTACCAAATATGCTGTCGAGTGTGCCGTCTTGTGACGGCGGTTGTGCGGTGAGCGTTGCGGTACCAAAGAAGAGCATGACCAGCATCGAGAGCAACAGTAGACCGCTCCGTTGTAACACAAGAAATGGTAATTGAATACGCATAGACGCCTCCTGAGTGAAAACGATTAAAGTAATTGATTGAGTTCTGATAAATTTTCCTTCGTCACAAATCCTGCATTTAACGATTTTGCTTTTAAGCGAAAGGCAGACGTGTTATGACTGGTGATAAAAATAATCTTTGTAGCCGGATTGGTTTTCATAATTATTTCGGATGCAGTAAATCCGTCCATCCCTTTCATTTCAATATCCATCAACACAACATCCGGTTGAAATTGCGAAAATGCAGACACGGCATCTGTCCCGTCCGAACATTCCAATACGCTATCATTCTCTTTGCATGCCACATCGCGGATCATTTCCCGCATGCCGGCATTGTCATCGACGATCATAATTTTCATAGTGCCCAATTCATCTGTGTTTGTGTACGGCAAGCGATCCTTGAGTAGTGTCGTTGAAATTGTTGAGCGGGTTCAATTAAAGAGAAAATGATCCGTAAATACATACGCAATGTTACGTAATGTACTACGTAGTGGTACGTAGATGAGGAAGGAGGAATAGCCGGAAAATATCTTTAGAAAGATTAGAAAGAATAGATGGTAAGAATACAGAACAACAATTGTGCGGTGTGTTACAGCAGGTGTTTATTGTCCATAGCAAATTTGAAAAGCGATGTCGGACCGTGGAGTTTCAGTTTCTGGCAAATATTGCTGCGGTGCGTGTCAACGGTGCGGGGTGATACGAATAATTCCTCTGCGATTTCCTTGCTTGATTTATCAAGTGAGATCAGTTTCAGAATCTTCCGTTCGGAGGAAGTTAACTGGGACAGTCCAAATTGTTCATCCGCGTGGAATTCTTGTCGTTCGCTCCGGCGTACGAGCAATCCGGATAGTGCCGGAGTAATGTAGTGTTTTCCTTCGCGAACATTCTTCAGTGCATCGACGATTTCGGTCGCAGCACTTTCTTTCAACACATACCCTTTCACGCCGAGTTCCATCGCCCGCGAGAACATGTTTTCCGTATCATACATCGTAAGAATGATGATGCGTACTTGGAGCTTTTTCTTCCGCACCGCTTCGGCAACCTCCAGTCCGTTCATCTTCGGCATGTCGATGTCTAGCAATGCAATCATCGGATGATGTTGTTCGATCAACGCCAGAGCACTTTCTCCATTGTTCGTTTCGGCAATTATCTTGAAGCCCCCCTCTTCTTCGATCATTTCCTTCAATCCTTTCCGCATCAGCGGATGATCATCGGCAAGAAGTATCGGCGTTTCGTTCGATTGTTCAATCATGATAGTTGTTGTACCGGAATAATAATTGTGATCTTCGTCCCTGTTCCGCTTTCAGAATCGATCAATATCGAGCCGTTTAATATACGAACACGTTCCGAAATTCCCGCTAGCCCGATGCCATGGGTCACAGCTTCGGGGACAAATCCTTTCCCATTATCCTCTATCGACAGTAGAATCTGATCGCCATCGACTTTCGCAAGAATATCCACTGCCGTTGCGTCGGAATGTTTTTCTATATTACTTAATGTTTCCTGCAGTATTCTGATCAAATTAATTTCATTCTCTTCTTTGATTAAACCATCGATTTCATCGATCTCGGCATTGAGAGACAGACCCGAAACCTCACGCACATTGGTCAGCATCGATCGAATGGTTTCGGTTAACCCCAAACGGTCCAGCTCAGGCGGACGGAGGTTATGAGAGAGGGAACGGACCAGTTTCAGGATATTCGTTGCCCCTTCCGAAATTTGCTGCAGATGATGTTTTTCTTTCGATTCTGTTTGCGCCGTCTTCAATCCCATAATCGCCCTGTTTTTAATCACCAGCAGTTCCTGGCCGAGCGAATCGTGCATTTCTTGTGCAATGCGTTTCCGTTCCGATTCCTGGCTTTCAATCAGCAGCTGCGAGATCTCTTGCTGCCGTTGCTGTTCTTTTTTCAGTTCCGTCACACGGAGATAATAGATTATCGGACCGACGGAAAGGAACAGCACAACCACAATGGTCTTGAACCACCATGTCTTCCAGAACGGAGGAAGAATATACAGCGCAATGGACGACTCCTGTTCGTTCCAGATCCCGTCGCCGTTAGAAGCCTTCACTTTGAACACATACTCTCCCGGATCGATATTCGTATAGGTTGCAGTCCTCGACGTACCATTGTTGATCCATTCCTTATCGAAACCTTCCAGGATATATTTGAATTGGTTTTTTACCGGCGTTGTATACTCCAGCGCGGCAAACTCGAACGTGATAACATTGTCGATATGTTCTAGAACGATCTTTTCTGTGTATTCGATCGGCAATTTGAGTATGGAAGTATCTTTCTTAAAAGAAATGGTCTTGTTAAAGAGGCGAAAATCAGTGAACACGACACGCGGCAATGATTGATTTAACGAAATGTGTTTCGGAAAAAAGGCATTATATCCGTTTACGCCGCCGAAATACATCTTCCCTTCTTTGCTCTTATAAAATTCTCTTCGGTTGAACTCATTGCTTTGTAATCCGTCATGCACATCGAATTTCCGCATGGAGAAGTCCAGGGGATTAAATTTCACCAGTCCCTTGTTCGTGCTGATCCACAGATGTCGATCATCATCGGCAAGAATTCCATAAACAGTATTATTCGGAAATCCCTGTTTTTCGGTGATTGACATAAATGTTCCCGCTACGCGGTCGAACCGGTTCAATCCCCCGCCATCCGTACCGATCCAGAGATACCGTTTTGGCTCATTCGGATCTTCTATAATAGAAAGAATATGATTGTGGCTGATCGCTGCAGTATCGTATTCACGGTGCCGGTACCATTTCTTTTTTCTGGTGTGATGATGATATTCCAACAAACCGTTTGTCGGTGTTCCAAACCATATCACTCCGTCCCGGGAAACAAAAACTGCAGTAATATCCGAATAACCAGAGGAATTCGGTTCCGCAGAAGAATCAGGATACAACTGTTCAAACCCGAACAGTTCCTTTTCTCCGGAAAATTTTACCAATCCTCCGTTCCGAACAATCCAGACGGTATGATCACTGTCCTGAAAGATGAATTGCGGCGCATAAAACTTGCGATCAACCGTGTTTTTGGGGACTAGTGCATGTGATTGTATCGAACGATCTTTTCTTACTTGCAGTACGTACGCATCCGTTGTGGGTATGAAGGTTTCATGTTGCCGGGTTCGGAACGGGATTTTAAACTCATTCCCCCTCATCACCAGGTCATACGTGTTAATATCCTTATGCATCGCTGCATAGGCATCTAACTTCGATAATTCTTCGGGAAAGATTTCTGAGAGGAAATTCCCCTGCCGCTTGGCAAATTTATCCGTACGGGGATTGTACATAATAACGCCCCAGCCGGCGGTGCCAACCCAGATATTGTCCGAATGATCGACGGCAAAGCCGCTGGAAACCCGTTCATCCGTAAATTCGGCGATCTGTTCCCCCCTTAGGCTTGTTGGATCGATACGGATGAGATGATGTGCAGTGGTCGTCCAAAACTGACCGTGCGAATCATAGCGGCACTTTCCAAACCAATAAAAATTATTTTGCGGCGTTGCAGTAAGTATGCGTTGCATTGTCCTTCCGGTGTACAGATCTATCCCCGTACGATGGCTCACCCAGATACGCCCGAGCGAATCACAGAAAAGTGAAGAAATCCTATTCAGTACATTTTCTTCGGAAGATGTGGACCGGTCAAGACGTGTCACGATGCCGTTTGAATCGATGATACTGATCCCTTCCGCAGCAACCCAGATATTTCCATTGAGATCTTCGGTAACATCGGCGATGGTGTTGCTTTGCAGACTGTTCACATTATTTGAATCCGATCGAAAGTGTTTCCATGTTCCGCTGCGAGGATCGAAGATATTCAATCCGCCGCCCGAAGTTCCAACCAGCACCGATCCGTTTTTTGCGGTACGGATGACGGTGCAATGATTATGGCTTATGGAGTTTGCGTTGAGCGGGTCATGATGATAATGGGTGAATGTCGCATGCCGCGAATCAAATTTCTGCAAACCTCCCCCCGCAGTACCTATCCATAGCTGTTCGTTTTCACCTTGTTGGATAGCTGTTACGGTATTGTCCGAAAGAGATAATGTATCGCTATTGTCCTTTCGGAAAATAGTAAATGAATATCCGTCGTACCGGTTCAGACCGTCCTTCGTGCCGAACCAGAGAAATCCTTTATGATCCTGATGAATGGAATAAATATAGTTCTGCGAAAGACCGTCATTGATGGTAATGTGCTTCAACGGAGTATGCTGTGCAGTAATTAGAATTGGAAAGAATATGGCAAGGCGCAGAATGTTCATGGATTTGAATGTAAGAAAAAAGTGAATGGTAGCGCAAGCCGGCAGTTAGAATATTTCGTTTTTGGAGAAGAAACGAACCTTTCGTATATTCGATGGAGAAAATTCTCGCAAGGTTGGGACTCCAGAAAAAGACCTTTGGACAACCTGAGTAAGGCCGGCATTAGTTCTTGAATGCCGCATCGAAGGATGGCACTAGGCAATCAAAAAAAAGCAATAAAGAAGTAATAACCACCGCCGAGGTGGTGGAATTGGCAGACACACTAGCCTTAGGAGCTAGCGCCTTACGGCATTAAGGGTTCGAGTCCCTTCCTCGGCACCAATAAAAACAGGCTCTTGATGAGCCTGTTTGTTTTTACAATCCTTCCGAATTCCTTTTGTCACCATTTTGCGACCATCTTTTTCTTACTTCTCTTCAATCCTCATCAAATTGATAAAAAAAGCCTGATAGATTTGTACCGAGCATTCCATTAATAATTCTTTGCTGACCTTAGTCTGGCGATAGCAGCTTCAAACGTCGCAATGTTTACTTTTGCATCATACTTGTTC
>JALNZH010000003.1 GCA_023229405.1 Bacteroidota bacterium | reverse complement strand
AAAATTTCTAGATGGACAAGGACGAACGATCGGAGGAATTATCGTTGGACGAAAAGACTTGATCAAGGATGTCCGATTTTTTTCACGGCATAGTGGTCCTTCGCTCTCGCCGTTCAACGCCTGGATCTTGTCGAAAAGCTTAGAAACACTTGCCGTCAGAATGGAGCGTCATTGCGAATCGGCATTGAAACTTGCGCAATATCTTGAACAACATGCCGAGATTGAAACTGTGAAGTATCCGTTTCTTCCTTCGCATCCTCAACATTACCTTGCGTCACAACAGATGAAACTTGGCGGTGGTCTCGTCACCTTTATTGTGAAAGGAGGGGTGGACCGCGGAAGAAAATTTTTGAACTCACTGCAAATGCTTTCACATACCGCGAATTTAGGTGACTCACGTACCATCGTCACTCATCCGGCATCCACAACACATTCAAAACTGAGCGATGCTGAACGTGCTGCAGTCGGTATCCTTCCCGGATTACTTCGCGTCTCCGTTGGTCTTGAACACATCGATGATATCATCGCGGACGTTGAATATGCACTCCAAACAAGTAAACAGTAACCGGAAACGGGATATTCTATAACCATTAAATTGTGACTCATTTATTTATCAATAAAAATACCTGCGGGAATTTCTTTCTAAATTGTATGCCTCTAACGGCAACGTTTTTTAAAAGAGAAGTTGCTTTTTAAGACCTGGAGTGTTCTGAATCATGATATTTCCCTCCGTTGCTCAAAAAGTCGCTTAAAATAGTAGAAATAGCCGTTTTTTTGATAGTAGGTTAGAGAGCTCTAACAAGTTTATACTTGCTTCAATAAAGGGGAATTCATAGATTACATACAGATACTAAACCGCATAGTGGATTATGGGATCATCAAAAATTATAATGCTGTCGGGAGTGTACCTGATTCTCGGGTTCTATACGGTTAGCTTTTATCAAGCTGAACGGACGAACAGCTATACAGTGGAAGCGGTTTCAAACTCTGTGCAAGCTGAGCATCTTGCTCGCACTGGGATTTCGATGGCATTGGTGAAGATGGGAAATGATAGCGGCATTCCTAATTTTACAGAAGATGCTTCATTATCCGGTGGAACAATTCAATACTCAGCCGTTGTCTCTGGCTTACAATCTACGATTACCTCTTCAGCACTTTTTAACGGACGTCAAATTGATATGACCGCACTCTTTACGTTCGACCGTGGACGATGGAGAATCACCCGTATCTACGTAACACCCACCCCCGAAGTGATCAGCTAGTTTCTCGCTTACCGGAAGACTTTTTAAAGCAATTTCTTCGTTACTCTGATAAAACATCAAACAATTGTTTTTTATTGCCATAGGTGACAAGAAATGCTTGTTTGAAGCATAGCAGGTATCGTTATTGAAAAATCGACTGCATCAAATTTCACTTCTAAGAAACAGTGTTCACTATTTCATTTCAAAAACCAGAATTTCTTTCGGCATAGACTTTGCACAATGTTTAGGAACAATATTTTTATTGATCTTTGGAAAGTCTTTTTATGAAACGATCGTACCATCTTTGGCTTCTTGCATTTTTTATCACCGCTGGCTCCGCAGTATTCCAACGCATGACCGGTCCGAGTTATCCTAAACAGTATGTTACACTACTGGACGGCAAAGCGATTGAAGTGGTGTTGGAGCGGGCACACGGAGGGGCGAGCGATCATCCGGTTTCCGTTGTAACGAACAACGCTGCCATTTCCGGAAGAGTGGAATGGAAACGGTACAACACCGATGACCCGGTTATGTCTGTTCCGATGACAATAAACAGCGGTACGCTCACGGCGCTGCTTCCGCAGCAGCCTCCAGCCGGGAAGTTGCACTATACGGTGTTTCTTACAGACGGAAAGCAAACATTTTCTGCGTCCACCGTTATTCGGTTCCGCGGCGATGTGCCGGCGGCGGTGCTGATCGTACATATTGCCGCAATGTTTTTCGGTATGTTGTTTTCTGCCCGGACAGGGTTGGAAGTATTTGCACAAAATCCTTCATTGAAACGTCTTACGTATATGACATTCGCTGTCATTACATTCGGCGGGATGATTATGGGTCCGCTTGTACTGAAGTATGCGTTTAATGAGTGGTGGACAGGATTTCCGTTTGGCAACGACATTACGGATAATAAAACATTGATTGCATTTTTGGGATGGCTGACGGCTGTGGTTGCCTTACTGCGATCGAAAGATTCGAAGCGATGGATTCTGGCTGCGGCTGTTATTACACTGATTGTTTTCCTCATTCCGCATAGTCTCTGGGGAACGGAATTGGATTATACAACGATGCAGACGAAATAATGTAAAGAGTGTTATGTATCGGGGAACGAGCAGGTGAACGTCCCCGTTTCATTCATGAAAGTTGTATGCACGTCCTGTCGTTCCAGCTACTACTCTATTTTCCATCATTTTCGGATGTAGCCATTCAATATTATCTGCGCAGATTTCTCGAAGCGTTATTCTATACTATGATCGAAAGAACTTCGATCGTTTGTAATTGAATATTATTCAGCGGCAACGGGCGGGGAGGACATTAGAGCGGAGTAGCACATACCGGGGAACGACTCTACTGTGCGATACGTGTATACTCAATTCAAACAACTTCCCAGACAGACATTAGTTGTGCCGGACATATTCTGTTTGTCATGAAATAAAAAAACCGCGAATTACTCGCGGCTGTTGTCTTACTGGTTCCTTCTTTAAATTATGCTATGGTCATCGCCGGTTCATGTAATTCCTGTCTAATTTGATCCAGTTCTTGCAGAACATCGTTCTTCAATACTGCAACCTTTTCTTCAAAGTCTGCATATAATTGTTTATAATACGCAATCCCTTCATCCAAGTTCTGCTGGAAGAGCTGATAATATTTCATCTGCTTGTCCGTGAACGGTTTCGGCGTTTCGTCGATCATGTTTTTTAGATAATCCACATACAACTGCAGCTCTTTTATGAACAGGTTTGGTCGTATTGTTTCATTGACAATCGATGTTCTGCCATAAATATGATCGATCATGGTCCGTAGCGAAACCACTCTGTCAAAGTAGGCAATATTGGGACCGGGACAAACAGAAACACCGGGACCTTCGACGCGTGTATTCAAATTATTGACAATTAGCGCAGAAGTGCCGAGTCCAACGCAGATACAGGATTTATCGACGATCGCATCGAATTCTTTTTGCCGTTCTTCTTCCGATAATCCTTTTTCATCCAGCAAATTAATTCGCAGGTTTTGATATTGCCGTGATGCGCGGCAGATAGCCCGTTCGCCGAATTCCGTATTAAGTTGAATGTATTTTTTTGGGCAGGCGCTCCCGGGACGCCCTTTGTCGATATATCCCTGTTTTTCGATATCCTTTGTATTGCCACGCAGACTGTTAAATGGTACGCCGAGCGGGGAAATATTGCTCAAGTATAGATCTTCTTCTTTTGCTTTGCATAACAGGCCGAGTGTGTGGCTGTCTACATTTGTCACTTCAGGACACAGCAAGAACGGCGAACCCCAGCCGATAGAGTCGAGACCGTAATATTTCAGTAAGAAATTATGTTCTGCCGCTGTGCCTACGCCACCCTGTGCCGTAATTTTAATTGGTAACGGTGCAGTGGGAACAAATCGATTTTTCGCTTGTAACGCATCTGTGACAATGCCATGAATCGTGGTGATCAGTTCCTGCCGATTTTTCTTGAACTCTTCCAGAATCGGTCCCATAAGATATCCGTCCGTTGCGAAGGCATGACCGCCGCAGTTCAAACCGGATTCGATTCGGTATTCGGAAACCCACAATCCTTTTTTTGCCAAGAATTTTCCCTGGATGATGGCAGAACGGTAATCGCTTACCTTTAAAATAATTTTCTTTTTGATATCGCCGTTAGCGTCGGGATAAAAATCGTCGAATTTTTCGATATACCCGTAGAGACGGGGATTCATGCCAGCAGAAAAGACGATGCAGGAACGGAGCGTGCTCTTAGCGAATCCACGGAGCGCTGCGTGCGCGTCGTTAAATTCATTCGGAAGTTTTTCGTCGCCGCGGTAATTCTCTTTGTCCAGCTTCGTCATAATGTTCACGTCGATACTACCGGGATATAAATGCTTGTCGATCCATGCCGCGATATCTTCCTTTACAGTATTCTTTGCGATCAATTCTTGAAACTGTTTCTTTACGGCCGAAAGATCGGGGAGCATGTCGACGTACTTCTGCACTTCTTCGCCGGTGTCGTGGATGGATCGTTTAACACTTTCAAATTTGTCGTGAACGATTTTATCCACCATGTTCAAATAGGCGGTGATCCGTTCCGCGCGATGATCGCTGCTGTTCTTTTCGGTGATCGGAGCGAACGGAAGATTCAGTTTTTGACTATAGAACTCCCGCATTTTTTCGACCAGGATGTCGTCCACCAAAGACATAACGGAGGAAATACCGTAATGTGCCACCTTAATTGGTGTGTCAACGGTGAATCCGATCCCCATGACCGGAACATGAAATGAGTGTAAAGACTGCTGCGTATTCATCTTTCCTCTTGTTGTTATACTGATATAAAGTACGCTTTTTATTGCAGGTACACAAAATATTGTTTATCCGGATAATTTTGTCCTGATAGATCTCTTCAAGAAATACCTCTAACCGCATACATAATAATGCACTATCCGTAAATAGGAAAAGGACCGAAAAAGCTACTTTCGGTCCTTTTTTTAATGGGAAAACTGATTTATTGGAAAGTGTCTTTTGAATCGACGATGGTTACATTTTTTATATTGAGTTTATACGTTGCAACAATATCGTCTTCCGTTAAAACATCCTTCGGCAATCCCGCTTTCACTGCATCGGAATATGCCATCGGTGAAGCGGTGTTCTCCTTTAGGCTCTTTGCCAATGCGTCCGCTTCACTCTTGTCCGTAATAATTGCGACGAACATATTGTTCGTGCGCCAGTACTTCTTTACTGCGGCATTGACATCTTTTACCGTGAGTGTTGCCAGTTCTTTATCTACTTCGGTGATGAAATCCTTCCGTCCGTAAAAACGGGAGTCCATCAGATATCCGAGTTGTTCGTTCGGAGTCTGCACATATAGTTTGGTATAACTTCGCAGGAATGTGCGCGTTGCTTCGAATGCTTCTTTCGTCAACCCTTTCTTGACGATTAGATCCACTTCACGGATAGCCATACGAAGTGCGAAGTGTGCATGGCCGACGGTGATGCCGGAAAGTTCTGCATACTGATTTTTCAACTGCTTTGCGATCTGTACGGGACGGATCCACAGGGAGAAATAATTGGAACTGCGCGGTACACCAGAAGGGGGTAGCATATTTCCGCCGCCGTTGTTATACCATTCAATGTAGGAATAGTCGCCGTAGTTCATGGAACGGGTTTCGCGCAGTTTTTGATACAATTGGCCGTATGATTTCCGGTGTTCACCGAGATACGAGTTTGCTACCATCAACGCTGCAAACTCTTTACTGGAACGGGTGATTGCGAGTGGAGTGCCGGTGAAAACGGCGGAACCGAACGCATTATCCTTTGCAATGATCTCTACCTGTACGCCGTCCGGTGTATTTGCTTTTCCTGCTTTTGAGGAAACAAATTTTTTGCCCGACAATTGTGCAAGATCAGATGTTATCTGTTTTAGGAACGTTTCGGAATAATTTCCGGCGATGCCGATGGTGACATTATTTTTAGTGAAGGCATTGGTGAAATGCTGTTTGATATCTTCCAGTGTAATGGATGTAACGCTTTCGGATGTTCCCTGCACCTTATGCTGATAGTTTGTTCCTCGAAACAGCAAATCTTCCAGCGCTTTTTTGCTGTACTCTTCATCCGATGATGCGCGGATCACTTGATCCACATAATTCTGTTGATTTTTCATTACGCGGTGGAAATCGGCCTCGGCGAATGAAGGAGAGAGGAGTAATCCTTTCACGATGGGATAGAACTGATCCAAGAAATCGACATGCACCATAAACGTGAATGTCGTCACTTCTTTATCGACCAATACATTATATCCAGCAGCCCAGGGATAAATTTTATCCTGGATTTCACTGTAGGTCATTTCTTTCGTGCCCCCCTGTGTGATCAACTGCGCAGCAGCATACGTTAATCCTTCTTTTCCCTTCGGATCGGCAATGGAGCCGTTCGCGAAACGGATCTTCATGACAATTTTGTTCGATTTCGGCTGTTTCAGCTCGATCACAGGCTGTGCGAACACCGCGGCAGAGAACAGTATAGTAAGAATAAGAGTCTTCATTATTTTACACCTCCTTGCGCGTCGGCGGAGATCGTAGCAACGGTCAATCCGGACGGAACATAATATTTTGTTGCGGCTGCTTTCAGATCATCCACTGTTACCTTTTCATACAATGCATACATCCGGTTAAGCGATTCCGGATCGCCGATCAGCGTAATAAATGTGCTAAGGGAATTGGCGATGGTGGAAGGATTATCGATAGACATGGCGTAGCTGTATTTCATGCGGGACTTTGTCTCTATGAGATTTTTATCCGTCGTGCCGTTCTTTTTAAAGTCTTCAATCGCTTTCAAAATTTCATCTTTCACATACTGCAAATCTTCTTTTTTCACCAGCGATACTTCAATAGAGGAAAGATATGGATCGCGGGTGAAGAGCATATCACCGCTGAGATTGCGCACTTTCTGTTCTTCCAATACCAGCTTTTTATAGAGAAAAGAGGTTTCGGAAAACAGTATCGCGTTCAACACATCGATTGCCGGAACATTGATGTCCTGATCGCTGTATGCCGGAGTTTTGAAGTTCAAACCGAGGTACGGAGGAATAGATCCGTTTTCCAGGTGCGTATACCGTACGGTATCCTGCGGCGGTTCCGGCGGGACGGCAGAGAGATGCGTTCCATGCTGCCACATGCCGAAATATTTTTCCGCCAGCGCATTTACCTGTTCCGCGTTGGCGTCTCCAACCACAACGATGGTGGAATATTCGGGACGATAATACCGGTTAAAGAACTCCAGCGAATAGGTATATTGGTTCGGCATATCGATGACATCTTTCAAAAAGCCCATTGTGGTATGCTTGTAGGTGTGTTTGTCGAACGCGGTGTTCAGCAAGTTTTCTTCCAACTGCGCGTACGGGCTTGCATTGTTCTTTGTATATTCCCCTTTTACTGCGCCAGCTTCAGTTTTAAAATCGTGTTCGGTGTATTTCAAATTCATAAAGCGATCAGCCTCGATCTCGAACATTGTTTCAAGTTTGGTTGCATCGCCGGTCATATGATAAATGGTGCGATCGAACCAGGTGTTGGCATTCGCTCCGGCGCCGATCGATTTCAGCACATCGTTATATTTATCGCGGGAATATTTTTCTGTACCGCGGAACATCATGTGTTCAAAAAAATGAGCAAATCCGGTGACGCCCTGTTCCACTTCGTTGCGCGAACCGACGCGGACAACAATATACAATGCGGCAAGTCCGGGACTGTCGAACTGAACGGTGACGACATTCAATCCGTTCGGTAGCTGTTTCTGATTGATCGGATATGGAAGGATCTTTGCCTGTGCAGCAAGCGGTCCGTTCCATACCGAGACGATCATCAGTGCTGCGATGATCAGTAGTAACGTTTTCATTATTGTGCTCCTTGTGTAATTGTAAAAACGGGGTCTTGAGGAATAAAGTTTGGGTAATATTGCTTGAAACGCAAGGAGAAAAACCTTTTTGTAGTGGAGACATTCCAAATCTTTACAATTTGGAATGTTGGTAACACCGTAGAAGAAAGAGGTGATGAATCTTCAGAACAGAATTATTTCAATCGTCCGGTGACGGAGAGAAACCATTTGATGCAGCGGTGGCCAAAATCGGCATTGTTTACGAACATCATCGGACAAGCGCCGGGGATTAGTGTGATGCCGTGATCGCGACATTGTTGTCTGGTCTGCTCTGAAATGCCGGAAGCCGATGCGGTGTTTATGCCTGCCATATTGTGGATCCAGACGCGGGGAATCTTTAGCGTAATACATTCCTCCACGATCCGATCAACATTTACTGGTCGCGCTACTACGAACACACCCTGTACTGGAGAAGGGAGCGAGGCAAGATCGGGATAACAGGAATCGTTTTGAAACGACGTACTGTTTCGTCCGACGGCATACACTGTTCGTCTGCCATTCCGTAATTTTTGGCAGATATCGTTGGCGATGGTCTGTTTGCTTGAAGAAATGCCGACGACAGCGATGAAAGGTTGTTGGAGAAATTCAGTGATGAGAGAGGTATATGATTCCATATATACGAAAGGTTGTAGGTGAACGGAAAAAAATGTTGCAGAATATTGCCAGAAGAGCAAGAGGAATAATTATCCGCACTTTTCAGTGCCGGCAATGAGGACGGAAAGGTATGATTCGAATGCGGAAGAATTTCCTAATGGATGATCTTATGGAACTTCTTCTCCGTGGAAATGCCGAGCATTTCCCAGACGGGACTGTAGCGGGTTAACGCGGTGACAAAACAGTAGATGGCAATAAGTCCCATGATTGTGCCGACGAATCCCGTCAATGTTTCGGTAACATAGAGAAATGCGCAAATAATAAGTCCCGCGATGCGGATCATTTGATCGATTGTTCCAATGTTCGTTTCCATAGTGTAGTCCTTTTCAGTATCTCCGGAAGTGTAGGAAGAATTAATCAGCACGATCCGGAGTGGTTACGCCGGGGGCATTATTCATTTGTGGTTCGGATGAAACAGGATACCATATTCTGTTTCTCCACTCTTCTGTGGAATTGACGCCCTTGTTAACCGGTGAAACAAGCACGAGAGGAGCGCTTCCACGATGTTGTTTCTTTTGATATTCCCTGTTTGTCATGTTTTCATTCTTCCCAGCAGCACGCGATGATTGTCCGCCTGTTTTCGTGCAAAGATGAGTGCATTGTTTTTGTCATAAAAAAAGAATGTGGAACGATTCAGGCGGAACCAGAGAATCTTCTTTGAGCGCTGGATAATCCAAAGCGAGGGATCGCATGCATTATGCTGCAGTTCAATGCAGCATCCGTCTTTGTTTGAGAGAATGGTGTTGATGTTGGTATTTTGTACGATGCTCACAATCTGTTGCTCCTTAATAATACCGGTATAGCAGCATAGTCAATTCAGGAAATTCCGGAAGACAAGTCAGCAGCAACTGAGAAAGAAATGGATCTGTGGAAAAGAACGCTGATGGCGGTGATCGGGAACATCCCACAGTATACATGCAACCGTTTTCTTCGTCTATCGAATGACAGCTGCAGGAAAAGCTTTGTGTACACCTTCAATGTCACCCTTCCATTCGGCAATAGCAAGAAGCATTGTTACCATCTGTTTTTTCTTTCGGGACAGCGAAGTCTTATCGATAATACTCAGGAAAAAGTGATGAAAAATTTATAATCCATCTGATCACTTTAAGAAATCGAATGGATCATGTGATATTAATGTTGAATGAGATGCTGCGCGAGATTGACAATCTCCTTTTTCATGGAGGCATTCACCGACACATAGTGTTCGATCATTTCCACCAGTGAGAGGGCTGATTCGGGCACACGGTCATATCCTAAAACAATTCGTGGGAGCCATTGTGCCATTCCGGGAAAACGTTGTTCATATCGGCGCTCGTTCTGATATTGGTCTTTAAAATCCGGACGCTCCTGTTCGAAACGCAAAGAGCAGGCAACGATCATATCCACTGCGTAACTTTGAATGAAGCGGGTGCCGGAAAGTTTTTCGCCCCGTGCGTACCGGCAGAGACCGACGTAAATGCAGGTGATTGCTTCACCGACGGCCCAGTCCAGATTGTCAGGTACAAACGGTGATGAGGGAATTTGCGGTACACAGAGCGATTCGTTGAACGTCTCTTCTTTCCAAATAATTCTGCCGGCGGAGAATGCGGCGTTTTTCATCTCTGCTTCTTCAAAAACGGCAAACTCACAATAGATGCCGTCCTGAAACAGCACTTTGTGCCCATCGTTGGTATTCTTAAAATGAAACGCGATTGGTGCCACGTTGCGAAGCCAAAAAAGATCGTCAATGAGCAGCTGTTTTTCTCCCAGTTTAGCAATAACAAAAAAATCGAGATCGGAATATTCATCCAGCCTTCCCAACTCTGTTCCAACGGAACCGAGACCGAGCAGCGCCTGTGCTTTACCGGATGAGCGGAGAGAAGATGCAATAGCATTTAATCGTTGAAGCAGCAGTGTTGGGGAGGTCATTCAAAATCCTGTTGTTAATTTTTGTTGTTTGTGAGCGCCGCACACCGGACAATTGGGGCGATGAACAGAAAGAGTATTACCGCATTGGGGACAGCGCCAACGTTCTGTTTCTTTACTCAGAAACGCCCGGATGCCGTTCCGTTCAATCTCTAATAAATTTCCAATCAGACTGATGGAATACGAAGTGCGGTACCGTTTATCCAGCTTGCGAAGGCGTTGGCAGGGGAATATGTCGCATGTGTGACAATACCGATCTCCCGAGGCACTCATCACGCGGCAATTCCGGATGGTGCAGACCAAACAATAATGGTGCGCGTCATCGCCTGCTGTTCTGCAACCGGGGCATTGATTTTTCGTGCGAAGATGGGCGATACAGACTCCGCAATTCATACCGCATGAAGCAATCATCTTTTGCTGAAATAGATGTTCTCGTTTAACCGGATGCATGAGCGATACTCAATAAATTTTTCTCGTGCCGGGAGGTGAGATCTCCGCATATACTTGATTCGTTTTCTCGTCCACAATTTTCGTCCAAAGGGTATAACCGTTGACTCTATTATAGATGTGAATCTGTTCAAGCAGACTCTCCTTAAAAAAGGGGGAGCGTTTATTCCACATCGCACCGGAGACGGCGATGATGGTTTCAATTTCGGTTCGTGTATACTGTTTGATCAGACCGAGAATCTTTAATTGCGGAAGAGTCGTATCCGAAAACTGTTTTGCCATCCTCTGCTCGTCCGCAGTAAAACGAATGACGGCGGAGTCGTACGTTATGTCGAAAGGCCGCATCGTTCTTGTCACTCGATTGTCCCGTTGGACAGTGAAAAAGAGTATGGCACTAATTACTGCGAGAGCAATGATGCCAACGATAATATCTTTTACCAATAGCTTCTTCATGGGGGAAAGTACGTGATATTCTTTTTGGAACAAAGGGTGAGAAGAAGAAGTGGTAGGACACCTCAAAGGTGTCCTACAATGTTCTTGAACGCGATATTACATATCCCACGATTCGCGGGCGATGGAGTATCGTTTCGGGAATGAGAGTTTTCCCACCTTTGGCTCTACCAGCTGTACGAAGTCCCGGTAGGTCATACGGACGAGTTCTTTATGTGTGCCGGCGTTGAAAGCAATCATTTCATCTTCTGCCAGACTTTCGGCGACGATTACTTCCAAGTTGAAAAGATTGCCGAACGGCGGCATGGCGCCGACTTCGCATTCGGGGAAAAGATTTTTAAACTGTTGTTCACTTGTCAATTCCATATGTTGCGCGTTGGTTATGGAACGAAGCGATGTGAAGTCTACCATGTGCGAAGCGGGGAGAACTACCATGATTTTTTTATCATCCGCATTGATTATCACTGTCTTGGCGATTTCTTTGCCGGGAATGCGCGCCAGGGCGGCAATCTCCAGGGCGGTATATGCGGGGGAATGAGAGATAACGACATACTTCACGTTATGGCTGTCCAGAAATACTTTCAATCGCTGCAATATCATATCGGTCTCCTTTCACAACAAATGAATGGATTAATCAAGACCGGGGAAGCCGTTTAAAACGCAGAAACCTCGTTCGTTCCACCGAGTGGAACTTCCGAGGTCAGGAGAGGAACCGTGAAAGCGCCTTCATGAGCTTTCTCCGATCATTGTGTGTTTCGATTACAGTACAAACGTAGGGAGGTTTTTTGGAATAAGCAAGAGGGGATCATTTCAACGATCCCCTCATTGTCATTTCTCGGAATCGGACGTTCTACGAGCTCAGTATTTATCAGATAATTAACGGGTACCATTCGCAAACGCTTGAAATGGCTCCAACGACCTATACGTTCTGGCAATGGGTTTGTACGTCTGTTTTGTTACGACGGTACCGGTTTCCATGTAGTATTTTAGTCCGATAAGCATATCGGTCAGTTTTCCCCGCATCATCCCTTTGACGAGTCCTCCTATAAATCCCGGAGAGGTGTTGTACTTTCCTGTTATCGCAACGGATGTCCGGGAAGCAGAGAGTTTCTGCAGTTCGATGTCGATAATCATGGTTTTGACCATTGGCATGTTTCCGCCGATAATTTCCACGGTAAAGGATTTTAGTTCCTCGGCGCGAGTGATTCGTTCCACAAGCCTGGTGTTGGCATCGAGGTCGCATTGCCGTTCGCAGCCTACCGCACCGTTTCCCCCTTTAATGAAGTGCGATCCATCCAGGCTGGGATTGTAGAGATGCACATCTCCGAAGCGTGTATAGAGGGTCTCCCAAACCTGTTCAGTCGAGGCATGAATGGTGACATCGGTGTATAGTGTTCTCAGCGGTTTCATTTTTGTATTCCTTTATTCGGTGATTGAAAAAAGTGACGATACAAAAATACTGCTGAGAGGGAAATATTCTTTTTCTGATTAGCTCATTGTTTTGATCTTTTGGTTCAATTTGAACCGGAAAGGGGGAACGCCGTACTGATTATGAAAACACCGGGAGAAATGGGAAACATCTCCGAAACCGCATTGAAAGGCGATATCACCAATCCGTTCATCTGTTGCGGAAAGCAGCGCGGCAGCCCGCTCAAGCCTTTTGTGTCTAAAATATCGGGCGGGACTGTCGTGAAAGACTCTGAAAAATTCCCGTTTAAATGATGAAATACTTTGGTGTGTTAACAGGGCAAGTTTTTCGATGGAATGACCGGTATAGAGATGTGCTTCGATAATGTCGCGAAAGGAATGTTCCTTCTGAGAGAACAAACCGGCAATCAGCTGTGCGATGGAGCGAGCATTTTCCGTCTTTGTCAGCAAAATAATCAATTCCTTAATTTTCAAAGTAATCAGATTATCGTTGACCAGGGAAGGATTGTCGAAATAGATTTTTAGACTGTCGATATAAATCTTAAAGAGTTCGTCATTCACATATTTGTTCACCGTGCTTCGTTTGCTGCTTTCCTGAAGCGAGGAGACGACATTCGACAATTCATTTTCAAATATTTTCTTCAGCACTTCGGGATAAAGGTGAACAATCATCACCTGGCATGTTTCGGATGCGGCGGTTTTGACAAACTCCGTAAAATAACTTCCGCACCGCATCAGTACCGCATCTTTTGCATGCATGGAAACATGCTCTTCCGGTGCGTTGATGGTGTACGCTCCTTCTTCAAGGTATAGAAAGCATGCCTCGTTCGGCATGTGATTGGCCACGGTGAACGGAGGAGTAAGGGTGATCTGTTCGAAAATTGATTTTCCGTACAAATCGAAATGGGAATGAGAAAGAATCATGAGCGAAATTGGAACCTTACGGGAAAATGGTTACAGATGAAAACAGCACGAGGGGTCTTATCGTTCCAAAAAATGTTCGCGAAAGGGATTATTTTAACCCGTATTTCTTTAAACGTTTGTACGCTATGTACATTGCGCCGGCTGTACTGGCTGCGGAAATGCTTATCTGAAAGAATTTTTCTGGGTTGCTCATGTACAGCTGCAGTTTTAACGGCGCGGTGAGATCTGTTTTCTGCGTTTGCTCCCACGCAAATGATTGCGGTGTACCGGTAAAGGATAGATATAAAGGAAGTTGATGGTTTTCGGAAACAGGAGCGACGGCGAACGATAATGGTAGAGTGAACGCCGGTTTATCAAGCAATATGCCTGGATCGGGTAGTCGGAGAATAGTCAGATTTGTATCGATCAGTTCCTGTTGCTGAGCAGCAATTGGCAGGGAGAGGAATGCCAACAAAAAAATTGTTCGTCTATGGTTTGCTACGATCATTGTTGTAATGAAAAGACATCATACTTGTCCAAAATATATCATACAAGAGAAAAACTTATTTCTTCTTTTCTTGACGGGGTTCCGAAGGAATGCCGACAATATATAAAGATTTGGTCGGCACAAGAAAAGAAGCAAAAGAACCCCTCGCGAAATTTAACGTGTGCGATGAATCCCGTTCGCACTTGCGCGTAGATGGCAAAAAACGCCATCAAAAAATCTCTTCATGATTTCAGCCCCCCTTCTGTATCTCCCCCTTGGTAGGGGGAGAAAAAGCTCGCTCAATCCTCCTACATTTCGCTCCCTCCCACATCTCATTCAACACTGTAAGAAATGTAGGGGAGGGCTTTTCTCAACATAACATATTTTCCATAAATCCACTTATTTCGATAAATTTTTGTCAATAAGGGTTTTATTTTGAACAGCTATGAAAAGACATAGCAAATCATCGAGATTTGCAAAATCCATATCTTTATTCGTGCAGTTGACACAAATTTCAGCAGGGCGTTAAAATACTGCAGCGCGAATTCTTCGAAGGGGGCTTTTGCTTTCGATTCTTTCACTGCGTCACACAGAGATTCATCTGCGGTAATATGCTCCGTACTGTCGTCCCGGCATTCGGAGATGTATAGTTCAGGATTAGGGGCGCCAAGTATTTTCACATCCGCGTTAAACATCAGACGACAAGTAGCGCCGTCAGACATTGTTCTGTTCTATTGCCCCAGAGGAGATTTGGCCTGAAACCGCAGCACCCGCGAATTGGAATAACACGAAACATACAATTTCCCGGTTGAACTCTGCACGGCAATGCCATACGGCTGACCGATATTTTCCACCGACGCTCCGGTCACACTGGAACTGGCAAAATCTTTTTTCCCGATTACCACATCGGCGGAGTCGCCGTTCTTTTTTGAAGGGGCATTATAAAAGATCAGCACTCGGTTAAATCCGCCGTCCGCCACGTAGAGATTTTTTTTTCCGTCCACAGCAAGTCCGTAAGGAAAATATACATTGGCGGCAGTAGCCGCTCCCGGCGTTGCACCACTGCCGAAATCCGATTTACCGAGAACGATGTCCGCTGCGGCACCGTTTATTTTCGTTGCGACATTAAAAAAGACAAGTATGCGGCTGTTGCCCCGTTCACCCACATATAAATTTCCCGCATCATCCACCGCCAGCGAGGTGGGATTAGATATTTTGTTTGCACTGGTGCCGTTCGAACTGGTGGTGAAATCAGGTTGACCGAATACTGCGTCTGCCGGTGCGCCGTTTGCTTTGCTTGCGGCATTGTTAAAACGGAGCACGCGGTGATTCGACCCGTCCGCTACATACAGATTACCTGAGGCATCGATGGCGACTCCCTGCGGCGAGAAAAATCCGCTCTGAGTGGTATTGAATTTCTTGGTAACAAAATCGGGTTGGCCGAGCACGCCGTCTGCAACAGCACCGTTGGTTTTGGAAGCGGCGTTATTAAAGCGGAGAACCCGCTGGTTTGCCTGATCGAGCACGAACAGATTGCCGGAAGGGTCGACGGCGACGGATGTGGGAGTTTCAAAACCATTCGCGGAGGGAGTGCTTCCGCCCGCGCCGTAATTCCACACGCGGCCGGCAAAATCTTGCTGGCCGAAGACGGCATCAGCATTTGCTCCGCTTGCTTTCGTTGCTGCATTGTTATAGCGGAGCACCCGGTGTCCTCTCTGATCCACGACAAACAGCGCGCCGCTACCGCTCACAGCAAGTCCCCACGGACCGGGAATGGTATTCTGTCCGACCGAATCGGTGCTGCCGGCGGTAAAAGTTGTTTGTCCGAACACCGCTTCAGCGCTTTGGCCGGAGGTCCATGGTGGAACAACCGGCTGCTGCTGCGTCGGCACATTTTCATCCTGTGTACAGCCGGCAAGAATAATAATGACGGTGAGAATTGTTAAACTGTTTTTCATACGCTCCTATGGTTTCTCCCCCCCGAGTCAATGTATTTTAATTCCGGACAGGGTGCAAGGAGAGTTCATGCATTCTTGATGGACAGCACAGTGCCTATTGACCGTGAATTTTAAAAACGGTAATTCATTTAACTAACAGCAGTTTTTTTGTCTCAGTATGCGTATTGGTCCGCAGCCGGTAGAAATAAGTGCCCGTAGGAAATTCTTCCGCATTCCAGCGGCGTTCATAGGTTCCCGACGGTAGCGCTTCGGAAATCAGATGATCCACCTCCCGCCCGATGCCGTCAAATATTGTCAGCGTTACCATGGAAGCCGAGGGGAGAGAGAAGGAAATTGTTGTTGATGGGTTGAAGGGATTCGGGTAATTCTGTGACAGCTGAAACGACTGGAACGACAGTTGTGATCCTGGTGAAACGGCGGTGACCGGTGCCGATGATTTGAAAATACCCGCACCGTACGTGCCGATATACACATATCCTTGAGCATCGACTGCCGCTGCCCAAGTATAGCGTGATGTTAATCCGATTTGTTTGCTTACCCAAGATTTGCCGGTATCAATTGATGAATACAGCCCTTTCTTGGTCGTTGCCAGCACAGTTCCATTCGGTAATACAAGAAGATCGGTTACCCGGTTCATGGCAGCGCTGCCCGCAGAAAGGTTCCACGTTTTCCCGTCATCGATGGAAATAAAAATACCATCCGATTCCGTTCCGCAATAAATTCTTCCGGTGCTGTCCCTTGCCAGCGCTTCCTTGACTCCGATATTGAACAGCGGAAATCCTGTCACGGGTGTCCACACCGAATCGCCGTACGGCAACCGATAAATGCCGCTGTAGGCCACTGAAGCCAGTATTGTATTGTCTGCTGTAGAGAGAAGCTCGTGAACACTTCCCGCAGGCAAATTTTTACCGCTCTCGTTCCAGGAGGCACCAGCATCCGTGGTGCAAAAGACGCCGCCGGATTCGTCTGAAAAATATTCGTTGCCCGTTCCGGCAAAAAGAGCTCCGGAGTCATTTTCCGCAAGAGCAAAACTGGAATATCCTCCGGCAATGGGAGTGGGGATAGCCTTCCAGGTGTAAAACATTCCCTGATGGAGAGTTTTGTACACCCTGCTCCCATAATTTGCGGCATACAGTGGACCTTTTTTGCTAAACAATATATCATGCATCGACAGTGTGCCGATTGATTGCGGACTCCAATCGGTATTAGCGATCGAAAGTGAATATGCACTTGACTCTGAACCAATCATCAGAGTAGAATCATGAACAGCCATGCAAAGTACCGAAAGATTGGGTATCTGCATCATGCGCCAGAACGATTCACCGTGCCGCATCATTACCGGCAGACTACCGGCAGGGAAGGTAAACAGATCGCCGTTACGTGCGCAGACGATGGAGCGGATAGTGACATTATAGAGGCCGAGCGAATCCCAATCCTTTCCCCGGTTGTGCGAACGGTAAATTCCTCCTACGGCATCGTTGCAAATAATAGTGCTGTCCGAATACGTGCCGACATTGAAAAAGAAATTCGATCGTGTGGAAAAAATTTTCTTCCACGTTGTTCCGTTATCCTCCGAACTGTAGACGCCGCCAAACGTATTAGCGACAATAATGGCGCCGTCCGGCAGTGAGGCGATATCGGAAATTCTGGATGTGGCGCTAAAGAACGGCACTCTCGACCATGTGCTGCAACCGTCGGAGGAACGGAATAATCCGCTGTCCAGCGTCCCCATAAAGATATCCCCGGAGGGAACCTGAAGTAGCGAACCCGGTGCTGTTGTGAATGACGAGATTGCGGGGAGCATATTCCACGTATCGCCGTGATTAGAGGATGAAAAAAGATATGCAGGATAGGTGCCGATAAGCAGAGTGTTACCGTTTATACTGCCAAAGGCGTAAATACTTGCACCTCCCGGCAGACCGCTGTTTTTAACCTCCCACGTCATTCCACCGTCCGATGTGCGGACGACACTGTTACTTTTTACACCGGCGTATGTATATCCGTCCGCATCCGAAAAAAGTTCTGAAGTAATTCCTTCTTCAAAATACGAATGACCCCAGTGAGCGCCGCGGTCGGTGCTTCGAAAAACGCCGCCATATTCCATGGCAACATACACCACTCCAGCTGAATCGATCGTCGATCCTTGATACGGTGCGCTGGTGGTAAATGGATATCCGAGCGGTTTCCATGAATACAATTGGGCGGTGCCGATACTGTAAAGGGAGAGGATGAGTGTGAAGGGAAGCGAAAGTCGTGTCAGTGTTGCTTTCATTATTCTTTGTCTCTGTAATATTTTTAAATCCGGTCCATGTGTGCCCGGACGGTTTGAAACTGACCGATTCCTGTGCTATGTTCGTACAGTGCCCGGTTAACGGAATACATGATGTTAACTGGTAAAATCAAACGTCGTCACCTCGATAGTATCAATGAGTATTCTTATCTGATCGTGCGTGATCGTTTTTCCATTGGCGTTCGATGACCGTGTTCGAGTACCGAAGAATTGTATTTTTTTCCCTTTATACATATTGGCTGTTTCAAACCGCATTGCTAAGAATGCGTATGATTGTTCGATAACGGTAACACCGTCAATTTTTAAGACAAATGTGTTGGAAGATTTTTCTACTTCCACTTTCCAGCCGTGCGTTTCGTTTCCCTGTATGTACATGGTAACTTGCGACGTTGAACAGGAAAGGAATAATAATGCGGGAAACAATAGATAGTATTTCATACCATACTTGTCCAAAATAAATCATAAAAGAGAAAAACTTATTGCTTCTTTTCTTGACGGGGTTCCGAAGGAATGCCGACAATGTATAAAGATTTGGTCGGCACAAGAAAAGAAGCAAAAGAACCCCTTGCGAAATGTAACGCGCGCGATGAATACCGTTCACACTTGCCCGTAGATGGCAAAAAACGCCATCAAAAGTCCCTTCATGATTTCAGACCCCCCCTCTGTATCTCCCCTTTTACAGGGGGAGAAATAACTCACCCAATCCTCACTAAATTTCGCTCCCTCCCACATCTCATCCAACACTGTAAGAAATGTAGGGGAGGACTTATTTTTCTCAACATAACATATCTTCCATAAATCCACTTGTTCCGATAAATTTTTGTCAATAAGGGTTTTATTTTGGATAGCTATGTTGTTGCATATCAATTTTTATTTTACGTGATCTCAGAAAGAAATACAAACCTATTGTGACAACAATAATTCCAATTTCTGTCAACGACGTCCTCTTTTGCGTTACACTATATTTGATGATGGCAATGCTTAAAAAAAAGAGAGCAAAAAATATTGCAACAAGAATATCGGTGAATATAAAAAGGTTCGATACGGCGGTTCTTTTGAAATACAGAAAACTGGAAATACACCATAGTGCAGTAACAATGAGTGCTCCGGGAAACCAGAATTCCTGATCATAGAGCATGAAAGTGCAGGATCGAAACACCACCGTAATTCCACAAATATACCCGATCCCTCGAATGATTACATTAATCATCTCACTAAATCCAATTGACTCATTTTTTTTATTCATAGCAAATACATGCTGGCAAACTGACTACGCCTCACCCGCCAAACTATAAGCAGGCAAGAATGTTTTGCAGAATCCGTTCCGATCGTTCCTCAAAAAGAAATCCTTCGGGAAGCAACTGGTTTGACGGCAACCTTATAGAGTATTCGGAAAATATTACTTTTTCTCCGGCATAAACTTAAATGAACCGCATTGACTGAACCGCTGCTGTGTGCTGATGGGGAATGTATATGCTTTGGCAAATAATTCGATTGCTTTTGTAAATTTCAATTCGCGGTTCGGATCAGTTAAGTTCCTCGCAGCATACAACACCCGTTCAATCTTGCCGGATGGGGAGCAGCACAAATCAATCCAGACGCTTGTTGTTGTGTCCCATTCGATATTCGCATTTTTTACATGCTCTAAAAATGCCGGGCGAAAGTTTTGATACCATGCAGTTCCAATGGAAACTGAATCCGGCAGTTTGATGCTACCGAGCGGCGTATATATGGAGTCATATGCTGCAACTAATTTTTCAGGTTGTTTGTCTTTGTGTATAGAAACGCAAAAAGTGGTGTCTTGCGCCAATACACTTATGGAAGAGAGGATATAAAGAATGACACAAAGAGCTGGTTTCATGGCACACCTTTCTGAGTGTTGTTTGATGGACTGAATAATTACCTGTGTTACAACTCCCCGTCCTGCTGGTTTTGAGCTGAGTGTGGCTGCTCAGACTCAGCAAAAAGCATCATGGTTTCACTTCATCTCATTGTTTCGGAGTTTCGCAGGCTTTTGACTTTCCCCGCGGAATAGTCAGGGTCTGCCAATTCGAACCGGCAAAGTGTTTTGCTAAAAACACTATTTGGCCGACATGCGCCGCGTAGTGTGTTAACTGACGGTTGATCGCCTGGAATACGGAATGCGCTTCTCCCAGTACCGTCACCGTTTTGTCTAGATCGTTCGGCGTAAGTGTGGAGACGGCATTCAGTGTGCACGCCCAGCCCTCTTCCCACGCGGCACGTACTGCACTTTTCGAATCTGAAGCAGAGATTTCAAACTCATTATCCCTGTCTCGATTGGGCTTCTCGCCATCCGAGATGAGAAAATCTGTCCATCGTGATTTCATATTCCCGGCAACATGTTTCATGAGAATCGCAATGCTGTTGGACTCGGGATCAAGTACGGCAAAGAAATGTTCGTCTGTTATTTGAGCGATGGATCGATCTGCCTGGGTTTTTAACTTCTTAAACTGCATAAGGCAATCGTTTAAATATGCTTGTTCGTTCATCAGTATCCTTTAAGGGCTGGGTGTGGTTGGTTATGGATAATATATCTTCTTTTTGCTTATGTAAAAACTACTTCAGACTTGTCCAAAATACACCTATAAAAACAACACGTCTCCTCACTCTCTTCTTTTCTTGACCCGTCAAGAAAAAAAGGAATAAGTTTTTCTCTTTTATGATTTATTTTGGAAAAGTATGATCCTCTGTTTAATAAAACCATACATCAATTTCTCTTACACCATCCTCTCAAATTCCTTCAACTCTTGTATCCTGTCTCTGACGAACAGCTTTGCATCCTTTTTCAACCTCATTGTGACGTTGTTATACCGTATCGCGCATCTGTTGCCATATTTTGTGCGGCTGGCAATACTCTTTGTGAAGCTTTTACACCGTTTTAATTCTGTGAGTGTAAGCTTATACACTCCAAACAGCAATACTGCTGTGGCGGTATTTTTGTTGAAAGGTGTGGTTGCTAAAGATATCAAACATCTGCAAACTGGCCACGCGAAATGTCGGACATTGTTCCTGTGGTGAAGAGAATTAAAAAAACCTCCACATCTTCCGTCTGATGGGGGAAATCGACGGAGCAGCAGATATGGAGGGGGAGGTGAAGCTGTACAAAAAATGATCGTATTCAGTAAGGCAATAGGTGTTGACGAAAGTGTAAGTAATTAAATGAAGGGAAAGGACTCAAAAACTCCCAAAAGCTTGTTCTGGGTACTTATATCCGTTGGGAAGTAGGAAGTGGAGCCGGTTTTTAAAATAAAAAAACTATCCGAATGCCTTAGGCTATCAGATAGTTTCTATATTTAATGAACCGATCGTTTCGAGTAACCGGTTGATGTTGACTTATTATTTTACCGTTACCGGTATTGTAATAGAAGGATGTGTTTTCGGTGCAGTAACGGCGCTGAGCACTTTGAACTTCAGTTGCAGTTCGGGAAGATTCTGCATCACTTTTACTTCAATCGTTGTTACGCTATTTGCTTTCAATGTAATGATGTTTGTATTGTCGTAAAAAAGATATTCGCTGTTGTTTTCCAGAATGTATTCCGTGCTGCTAGAGTTCCGCATTTTTACCGTCAGGATGGACGTTTTGCCGTAATATTTCGTCCCTTCCAAGGTAAGAGAACTGTTAATGAGCGGTACAAGAAATTCTTCCCGGCCAATCAGCGTATTGTTGAACCAGACGACGGTTCGTTTGTTCAAGAGCGCTTCTTTCAAACTTGCTTCGGTCTTCTCTTTTGCGAACACCAGCGTAATCGGACGGTGGCCTCCTTCGGGCACATCGTAATTCCAGTCGATCAATCCGTGAATGTCCGACGATCCGATGAGCGTAAGATTATTGTCGAGCCCGATCTGCAGCGCTTCATCCGAGTAAGAGAGGTCGTTCACCACTTCGATGCCATCTAATAATTTTTCCTTCAACAAAAATTTATGCATGTCGGTCAGTTGCGCGCTGCCGTCCATTCTTTGTCCGGACCAGTGCGGATGGTTCCAGAAGGTGAACGCGCCCTGGCGTTTTGCTTCGCGGAACACTTCGATGGAATCGGGGATGAGCATTTTGGTGGCATCGGTCAAGAAGATGGCGTTGCTGTGTCCCGGCGGCATCTTGCGAGTAATCTCCGATCCGTTGATGACAATCAGCGGTTTATTTTTAGCGGAGTTCGTTGCGAGAACAAATGTGCGGTTTCTGTCCGGATGGGGGATGTCCCCTTTATGCGGCTGGTATTCCAGATGTTCGGTCAGCGAGATGGCGTCGAGTCCGTCCTTCAGCGCCTCTTCCACACGGATGTTCGGCCAGACATCGCCATCCGAAAAAACGGTATGCTGATGCAGATCCACCTTCAGCGTTGTATATCCCGGAATATCCGGGAAGGAGATCGTCCGTTGGTGTTTGTAATGGTCATGAGCGTCCGAACGAAATGAGACTAGAAGGATGAAGGATGAGACGATGATAAATTTTTTCATACAGCAGCAACTCCCTTGGTGAATGAATGACCATCTGCAATGTATTACAAATTTTGCAAGGAGGGTAGTGAAGTTTTTATAAACACCAATAGGTGCACACAATGCGAAGAGGTTGCACTGTGCGGCAATAGTTACGACTGCCGCACGGTGTGGGAATACCCGGCAGTATCATGAATGGTGAAATGTAATTACTCAGCGTAAATTTTATTTAGGTTGAAAGTATCGGTCATTCTGCGCGCCCGCCTGACCGACATTGGCAGGCAGCGAAGAATCTGTAGTACACATCATCGAATCTGTTACTCTTCATATCGGATTCTTCACTTCGTCCTGCCATGCAACAGTAAAACTCGTTCAGAATGACGACACTATAATATTGAGACTTACTATCGCTGAGTAGTTACGGTGAAATAATTTATTCTTTTGTCTTTCCGAATGAGAACCAATCGACTCTGCGGGTCAGATACATTACTGCGGCAAGACTTCCGAGCAATCCAACGCTGCCGATCAATAGTGCATAATCTTCCAGTTGCAGAACAACATATAGGAAAACATAGAGCGTAACAACAACGCTTCCGGTGATAACGACGGTTCGTTTGTGTGTAACAATCGCACGGGTATATAATGTTATCATTGTCAGGATCGCAAGTGATGAAACAATATATGCAACATCGAATCCAAATTGCTCGGACAATGAAAGGACAAGCACATAGAACAGGATCAGGCTCAATCCGACGAGTGTATAATGGATCGGATGAAGAAGTTCTTTGGTCAGCACCTCACATAAAAAGAATGCAAGGAATGTGAGCGTTACGATCAGGATGGCGTATTTTGCCGTTCGGTATGTTTGTTGATATTCATCGACTGTCTGCAACAAGTGAACTCCAAATGACGATTTGTTAATTTCATCATTTTTCCCAATCCAGTTTTGCGGGAAATTCCTGTTGAGCTCCAGAATCTTCCATTGTGCAGAGAATCCGTTTTCCGTAACCGTTTTTTGTCCCGGCAAAAAATCTCCGGTAAAACTCGGACTGTTCCATTGAGAAGAGAGGTTAACTTCAGTATGTTTTCCCAGCGGAATGAATCGGAGTTCGGAACTTCCGTTCAGATCCAAAGCGAATGAAAACGGATAGAGCTTTTGCTCACCGGTGATCTTTGGAAGAAATGTTATTCCCGATGAAACAACATCATCAGTACGAACTCCCGATGCTGCAGACAGTTGTGATGAATTCAGGGTGAGTACAACATTCTCTTTGATCCCCCGAAGATCGGAGATCCCGACGGTGAAAAATGCATCGCTCCATTGAGGAACGGCATTACCTTGGTTCAACTGAGGGATGGTGCCGGTATTGATCGATCCCGAAAAAGAAATTTTTGTATTGTATAGTACTACCTGAAAAATTCCGCGATAGCGGAGTTCGGTTGATATACTTCCGGTTGCAGCAAGCGAATCAGGAAGGATGTGGAGCAACGTGGTAAATGTTGAGATTTTTCCGTCATTCTCTTTTACCGTATGTTTCAGCGGGATGGAAAGGATCGGTCCGGCAATTGTCTGCGTGTTCCCCCATTTGCCGCTGACTTCATTAACAACGGAAGTTTTCCGTTCCTTCCGCTCAATAATAAGCGATTCAACAATAAATGCAGGAATGAGAAGGATAATTGTGAGTGTCCCGACCAGAACCATTCGCAGCAGCAGTGAAGAACGAAGTTTGCTTTCATCCATAGAGTCCTCCGTGTTAGATGGTAAAGAATACATGATACATCAGAAGGTATCAATCAAATGAGGCGCCAACGATCCTTTGTGCTATGAGAATTGTCTGAAGAGAGATTTCCATATTAGACGCAATCAACCGGAACAATGTTTCTGCGTTTGGTGAATTATTTATTTTATTTACGATATCTTCTGTTTTGGTACGGACGTGCGTTCCAACATAATTTTTGTGACTCTATGTGAACACATTAACCTTAATGTACGAACAGGTGTTCGTCCGTCTCTGCGTATTTTTTTTACTATAGTAAAAATCGCCACAGCAGATTTTACATCGTATCATCTCAACGACTCATTTTTTACTTCACATACGAATCAATCACTTTTTCAATTGCTGCGGAGCAGACCGGATCGAATCCCACCAGACTGAGCGAGAACATGCGGCAGTCCACTGCAGGACGATAAATGCCTTTGGAGACATATCCGCCTCCTTCAAATGTTCCCACGTTCCCTTTGTATTCTGCGTTCTTTACAATGGACTGGCATGCCTGGTAGAGCGGTTCGCGTTTTGAATAATAATCGGGAGCAAGGCGGTCCAGTTTTCCGCGGAGCGCTTCAAGGGAATCGTACGCTGTTTTATTCCACGGTGTGGGAATCGGCGTTGATACATCCACAAACGATTTCCATTTTAATTGTTCTTTGTTTGTTGCGGCTGTCAGATTCGGCTCCCACGGTTCAACGCTGGCTTGATAAAAATCTGTATATGAAACGGACGACGTGTAATATTCGTCCCCGAGTCCGCCAAAGGAATGCCCCAGCTCGTGCACAAACACATAATCCATCTGCCATTCCATTCCTTTATAATCGGTTTGTGTAAAACAGGTGGAGTACAAATTATAGATTCCGCCTCCGCCGTAACGATTGTCGTTTACTAGAATGGCAATTGCATCGTACGGCACGTGTCCGGCAATGTCCCGCAGGATACGGTTTTCTTCTGTCAAAATGTAACGTGCACTGCCGAACGTATCATACATGCTGCCGAGCGCGTTCTCTTTCCATTCATTCTTTCCCGGTTTGTCAATGCCACTCTCTTTGGATTCCACTTCTATCGTCCAGACATTAAAATCTTTTTTCCGCTCTTTAAACGGCGAAGTTCCGAGCAGTACGTCGGAATAATGTTTTGCATCGTCGCGGAACTTCTGCATATCCGCTGTGGCGTATCCGTCGCCGATAATCAATAGATCGACTTTCTTTTCCGGCGCACCATTGTCCACAAGTTTTACGGATTTGAATTGCGGCGCTCGTTTCTGAATGTTTACGACTGAATGGTCGTTCGGATCGATGACCGTGGAGAACAGTTCATGGAAGATCATTTTTTTGTCCCGGCGGCTGATGGTCAACTGCACGGTCGCTTTTGGGAAGGGAATACGAACAGTTTCGTGAAACGTCTTTAAAATACCGGCGTTGGATTCATCCGTGGAATGCCATTCATTGAACATGGTGGAAAATCCACGGGAGTATATCACTATTCCGCTGGCTACATTGTACACGCGAAGCATATATTCGCCGTAATTCAGATTGTCCACCAATTGTGTTTTGCTGCCGGACCAGATACCTTCATCATAGATTTTATCCAGCGCGAAGATCTCCGTCCCCTTGGTTCCGGTGTGGTAATAATCCACGCGAAGCGTTTTGTCCAGAAAATATTGTTGAAATGTCTGTGCCGAAAGTGATGCGGCACAGCAGAAGATGATGAGTAAGTGTTTCATGGTCGCTCCCAATTGACGATAGGGTGAGGATTGAATTGACGTTAATATAGAGAAGGGAAGAATGAAATGGTAGGGTGAATGCATCCTGCGATAATTAGTTCAAATCCACCCAGTTGTTTATCATGCCGGATGTACCGAATGTTTCTCCGGTGCAGCGAAGAGGATCAGCATCTCTCGCCTCCTTGGTGATAATGAGAACACCGCGAGATGGAACGCCCCGTTCCTGATACCGCAGGAAAAGAGAATCACTCATCACATCGAAGTATGAAACAAGCGTCCAAATGTTTTTCGGAGAAAATCCGATGGCGATATCGGACATCGTCTGCGGTCCAATGTGTGTGCCGAGCTGCCTTCCTGCTGTTACCGTATCGTTCACGGCAAGCGGCATTAACAATGCAATGTGAAAAATGATGAATGTATAACCAGGGTGGGAAAACGGACGGATCCAGAGTTGTGTGCCGGCCCATTCTTCATCCCGGCGGATAATGGTGCCGCTGACCGGAGAGAAAATTGTCACAGTGGACCAGTCTATATTTCCTTTGGGCTGATAATAGTGTTTCATGCTCCGGCATGATTCTGCTGCATCGCTATAGTTGTGGCCAATACCGGAACGGAAGGTGGAAATCCGTTCAATCTTTGACAGGTCAATGTAATCGATCGTGACGAATTTTTCCGGTGCTGATGAGGTTTCTGTTTGCAGATGTGCGGTGGGGATGGATTCGGTGTCGCATCCAGTGAGCAGCATCGCACTGATTAACAGTCGGAAAATGTTCATTCATCAGATTCCGTTTCGTTATCCATATCCTTAGCATTCGCACCGCCGAACGTTAATTGCAATCCGTTTACAAATCGGTGTTTTTCTGCTACGGTGAAGTTTGTTGCCGGATGAAGCAGCAGATACGGACCGATTGGCATGGAGCCCCGTTGCACTTCCTCTGCGGCATCTTCTCCGCCACGCTGCGAACGGTCCCACTCGGAAACATTAAAATGTCTACGGCCATTCCGGATATCCTTTTCAATTAGCCACGAGCCGGGTGCGATCCGGCTGTACCAGGGAAACCGGGTTTCGTTGCTGTGGCAGTCGGCGCAGGCGATCATAAACGTCGCTTTTGTTTCCGGTGAATTCCAGTTCGGCGCTCCGGTCACCGGAGGATTCGTCCGGTCGAACGAAGAGGGGATACATTGAAGACCGATGAAAAATATAACAACGCCGATGGCTGTATATTTGAAGATTATTTTATACCGCGATGAGATCATAATAAAAAGAGTAAGAAGTTTTGAAGGAAATATCAATCGTTTTTTGCATCTTCCCTCGTGCTTTACCGTAAGATTGAACAAGTTCCCGTTACGAATAATTGAACAGGTGAGTATGGCACGATTGCCGCATGAAATCTGGAAAACAATGAATAAACAAGATCTCCGTCAATTTGCGATGGCGGTCTTTTTTTTGTTTGCCGCTATCGGTCCGTTAACATTGTTGATGGACGAACCAATCATTCCGGCTTCCTGGCTTCAACTGATACTGATGACAGTGTTGTGCGGATTGTTTTCGTGGACGCTGGTGATGTCGTTCAATCGTCCATTCCGTTTGTTCTTCACCATCTCTGCATATGTTATCATCATCTTTTCATTGGCGATCCTGAAGCCGGAATTTCTCCGGTCGGATGTGCCGGAAATTTCTGTCAGAGCAGATATTCCCTTCAGTCTTTCATCCGAACAACTGTCCGATATCGTAATAAAACGGATCTCATTCGGAATGATGGCAGTGCTCTGTATTTCTACGGGGTACGCACTGTTCGTCAGATCGTTTGGCAAAGAGAGCCGCCGCCGGGCGGAGATCGAAGCGGATGTAAAACTGGCGCAAACCATTCACGAATCGCTGCTTCCGAAAAGTGGATTGACGCTTCCGTGGTGTGACGCGGCAGGATTGAGTATTCCCGCCGCGCAAATCGGCGGAGATTTTTACGATCTTCTATCGGTGCAGGACGATAAAATTCTTGCTGTTGTTGCCGACGCCTCCGGTCATGGCACCGGAGCGGGGATTCTTTCCGCCATGACGAAGAGCGGCATCATTCAGGAACTTCGGCACACACAATCACCTTCCGATGTGTTACGGAATGTCAATGCCACGATCCACGGAGTGACGAAGAAAAATATGTTCGTCACCTGCGCACTGGGGCTGTTCAATCGCACGACCATGACGGCAACGCTGGTCACAGCTGGTCATCCACCAATTTTGAGGTTCGATCCGGTCTCCGGTACGGTGGAAGAATTCCGTAATCACAATCTGGCACTGGGAATCAGTCCCGCTTCAACCTTTGCCTCAACCACGATTCCGATCCGTTCCGGAGAGTGTTTCTGCTTGATTACGGACGGGCTGACCGAAACATCCAACACAGCGCAGGAACAGTTCGGTATGGAGCGCATCAAGGCGATGCTCCACCGTCTTCCGGGGAAATCGGCGGAGGAATCCGGCATCGCACTCATGGGCGCAGTAATGCAATTTGCCGGCGGAATGGAACTGAACGACGATATTACGGCGCTGATCATCCGGATCGTTTAATCCCTTTTCCTTAATATTATAATATTCTTAGAGAATGGTTCTTGGATGAAATTCTCAGTACATTGACGTGAAGAATTATCAACAACGGTAACGGTAAAAGGCATTTATCATGGCATACAGTAAGGGGACACTGGCGGGAGATTTTATCGACGGTGTCCTGTCCGAATTAAGCGGAGCGATCGCCGTCGGTGTTGTAGAGATCATCGATGAACTTTCAATGGACACCTTCAGTGTCCGGGATGGTTTTGATCCGGACGTTGCGTGTGCCCACATGCTTGAAGTGGTGAAAGCGCAGCAGCAGACGATTAAAGCGCTTCGGTTAAATGAATCGATTAAAGATATGTGCATTACGATGGATACCCAGGTGCATCTTCTGACCTTGTCCAAATCCGGAAAGGCGCTGTTCTACGTAGCTGCAGAATCTGCCGGTGCGAATGTGAGCATCATGCGGTCAGTCATCCGAAAATACGCCAAAGGAATCTGATCGACCCCACTCTTTCTATTACGATGTCATGTACTGCCAAAACTGGCAGGAAGCGTGAAACAATCATGAGCGAAGATTTTTTTTCTCCATACAAACCTTCTGGTGAGCGAACGAAGAAGAAGGACAGCCAGTCTCAATCCGGTGATACGTCCTCCATTCCGCTGGTGCTTGTCGCCGACGATAATGAACCATTTTTGCGCTACGTTAAACGCGTTGTCGAATCAAACGGATACGAATGTGTTACCACCGATTCGCCGGGCACGGCGGTACGTATCGCACTGGAGAAACATCCGGCGGTCGTGTTGTGCGACATCAATTTCGGCATCGGCAGAACCAGCGGCACGGATGTGTTTGCCGAAATTCGCCGTGTGGATGCTCATGTGCCGTTCGTGATCGTGTCGGCATTTATTCAGCAAGAAGCGAAAGACCGGGCTGCAAAACTCGGCATTACCCATTATGTCACCAAACCTGTAGAACCGGAACAATTAATTGCGGAGATCCGAAATGTTATCGGATCACAACGCATCACACCATAACATTTCCGGCAGATTAATATTACCGGGAGACACCGGAGGACATAAAATCCGGCAGAGAAACATTCCTTCGAAAATTATATGCGCGACGAACTGATATCATTACTCCATGAAGCATTTGAAACCGGGATCATCACCAGTACGATGCAGTCCCAAATCGATGCAGTGAAAAAAAGCCTGAAACTTTCCGAGGCAGAGTATCAACAGATCGAAGACGAAATCCGTATCGACACATACATCCGCAAAGTGAAAGAACGGGAGAGAAAAGGGGTTACCTTTATGGGTGATCTGCGGAAACAGTACAAAATCACGGAAGATGACAAGCTCATCATTCAAGAAAAATTTAATGCGGAACCGAAAAAACCCGCTCCCAATTCGCCGGAGATTCCAAAACAATTCGTGCCGCCGGTAAAAAAAGCGGAAGCACCAAAACCGCCGGAACCGCCGAAACAATCCGGAGTAATGAACCGATCCGACAAGCTGAAACAACACGTGCCGGGATTACCGAAGGAAGAGGAGCCGTTGCCCGCTCCGGCAAAAAAGGCGGAAGCTCCGAAACGGCCAGTGCCGGTAGAAAAACCGTCGCCTGTGTATGATGATCCGACCGGTCCGCTCATTCTTGTTGCAGACGATAATGAGACGCAACTGTTTCTGACAAGGAAAACGCTAGAGGAAAATAATTATCAATGTGTTACGGCTGATTCTCCTGAAATTGCCGTGCGTATTATTGCCGAAAAACAGCCGGCGCTTGTATTATGCGACATAAATTTCGGCATTGGCAGACCGACTGGAATGGATGTTTTTACCAATACCCGGGCGAAAAAATTTACCATGCCGTTTATTCTCGTTTCTGCATTCATCCAAAAAGAGTTCATGGATCATGCAAAACGGATCGGCGTTACGGAGTATATCACCAAACCGACTGAACCGGAAGAACTGATTGCTGTGGTGAAGAAGTATCTTCATTAAAAGGAAGATGTTGAGTTGTTGGATAGTTGAGTAGATGAGTATATGCTATCTCAAAAACGATCGTGCTGTCATTTAGAACGAAATCCCCTAATTCGTAAAGTCGGATGAAGTGAAGAATCTGGTTCGAATAGTGTACTTCCAGGCAGATTCTTCGTCCCGCGATGATACATAGTATATGCGGCACTCAGAATGACGATGAACAAAAGTATTCTTGAGGTAGCCTCTCGTTAAGGAATCTAAATCTACGTAAAGATAGCTGTATGTATTTTTAAACTGAAAAGAATCGTGGTTTGAAGAGGTCGTAAAAGATCCCACCGAATGCAGTGGATAATACGATCGTCGAGAGAACACTGAATTGAAAAGAGATGCTGTTAGTATTTACTATCACGAATCCTGTAATTCCGAAGGCGATGAAAAGAACAGGATGCAGCATATCTGAAGCAATCATCAATACCTGTTTGCCCGGTGTTGGCTGTTCAAGTGCATACAGACTGGCGCGCAATGTTTCGGGCACTTGTTCTATCGGCAGTTGTTTTAGTACTTTAGTAAGTACGATATGAGCACGTAGTTTTTGTTCGTCGGATTGGGGCAACATCCCGGAAGAGAGTAGCGCCTGTAATTCTTCCAGCGAGCCGGCATTTGCTTGGAATGGTTTTAGAAACTGTTGTTCCGTCATAAAAACTCCTTGAATGACTTTGATAATTGCTTCCGCAGGTTTTCTCTACCCCGGTATAACAGCGTTGCAATAGTCCCTTCCGGAAGGTTGAACGTCTCCGCGAGTTCCTTGTACGATTTTCCTTCAATGTGAAAAAGCAATATAATTGATGCTTGCTGCGGAGGGAGCCGTGTCAGCATTGTTTCGATGATTTCCTTCTGTTCATGTCTGTTAAACTCTGCTGAGAAAGAATGCCCGTCCGAAATATCGTATGTCATCTCCTCTAACGAATCGGTGCGAATCCTTTTTTTTGCGAGACGGGTAAAACAGACATTGGCGGTGATCCTCCAGATCCAGGTGGAAAGTTTTGCATCACCCCGGAATAGGTCAATCGCCTTATGAATCTTCAGAAAAACATCCTGCGTCGCTTCTTCTGCTTCTTCGTTATTCTTCAGGAGCGATACCGCGTGGTTATACACCTGCGAAGAATAAGTATCGACAATTTCCCGGAATGTCATCATATATGTTGTAAGACTCGGTTTGCAGGAAAAATCTTTCAGGGTGAAAGAAATATCCGCGCGGGGAAGTCTAATAAAAAAAAGGAGAGAATCATATATGATCACTGTATTATTGGCGTTCACACTCGGATACGAGTATTATCGAAGAGAAAAGCGGCACGCGCTGCTTATTGCAAACTTGAAAGAAAATACACTACCGGATGTTGCCATTCAACGGGAATCTCCCTCCGGGATAGTACTTACGATTGTGTTTACGGTGCTGTATCTCGGATTTATTCTCTTCCTGTTATATTTTTTTTTCATTATCGGTAAATTAAAATTGCCGGTATATGCTCCACCGTTCATTTTATTTTTCCCGATCGGCATCGGTGTGATGCTGGTGCTGATCGTTCGGCGTAATATGTTGGCGACGCGGGAAAAGAAAATACCTGCCGCCGGAGGTATTCAATGAATCTCACCCCTTATGATTATCTGCCGTTGATCATTCTTATTGGTGTCGGGGCGTATGTGTTTAAACGTCAGGAACGTCGGCACCACTTTGAGGTTTCTCTCTTTTACACGTTTGAACAACTGCAGCAGCGTATTCTGATACCCAAGCGGGATATATTGGATTCGCTGCTCATTATTTTTATCGCCGCTACATTGCTGGAATTGGGAGGACTTGGATTATGGACAGTACTTTCGATGATGTCCGAAGTTCAAACGATCAATCATGAAACAACACGGCGGATCATTGAAGAAAGTATTCCCCGACAGCAGTTGTTTACTGCAACATTACTCGGAGGAGGTATAGCGTTGTTGATTCTCGGAATCCGTTCAGCCGTTGCGAATAAACGATATCTGCAGCACCACAAAAGATTACACACAACACTGCACGACGAAGTGGCATAAAAATCAATATACTATCGTCTTCATTCTGAACGAGTTCTACAGTTGTATGGCAGAACGAAGTGAAGAATCCGATACGAAGAGTAACACATTCGATGATGTGCACTACAGATTCATCGCTGTCTGCACGACAGTGTCGGTCAGGCGGGCGCTCAGCATGACCAATATTTTTAGCCTAAATATTAATTACGGTGAGTTGTTACAAATATACAAAAGAAGAGATGGCTCTGCGGCAGTTCAACTGCGGCTGAGAATTCTGCCCGGACTTCCGTATAGCGGCATTCAACTTCCGGACAATTCGGTGGACTGAAACAAGAAAGTGATTGAATGATTACTCGGATGGTGATGTCGTCCGGGCCGGAGGATTGAAACACCAAGATTCCCATCGACTGTATCCTCGCTTTTCTCTCATCCTGCTTCTATATTTCTGCTAATTCACTTCGGTTACACACATCAACGACATTTTTTTCCATCACGCATGCGGATTGTACACAGGAAATATTTCCTCCTCTTTATTATTCCTCCCCCTTGTGTTCTTCTCTTGTTCTTTCTTTCGCTGCTGATTGTTCCAATGCCCCGGCTAAACCATATTCACCGCCAGTTGCAAATTTTGCAAAGCAATTGAAGCATCTCGTCGGTTATCCGCACGGCTGCCTGGAACAAACAACATCCAAAGCGTTCCCGCAAATCTACCTACGGGATATTGCCTCCGTTCTGGATCCGACAATTCTCAACAACGGCAGTCCGACTTATTTTGTAACCGAAGCGATCTCCAAGATCGCTTCCATGCAGCAGCCGGACGGATACTTCAGTTACTGGCCGGGAGAGTACAGCAAGAATCAATGGGCGATGGTTTATGCAATCCATTTTCTCTTCGAGGTAAAGAAAGCGGGATATGTTGTATCCGAACCAGTTCTGATGAGAATGTCGCCACATTGCGGTGTGACGGACGAAAAGGCAAAATTGCACTGAGCAGTTTCGCCTTTTTTGTTATATATTTGTTTAATAAAACTTTGGAGTTGTTGTCATGTCTCAATCCCGCATTATCCGCGCTCCGCGAGGAACTTCCATCTCTGCGAAAGGGTGGATTCAGGAAGCCGCCATTCGGATGCTGATGAATAATCTCGATCCCGATGTTGCAGAACGTCCGCAGGAATTAATCGTCTATGGCGGCACCGGCAAAGCGGCCCGCAACTGGAAATGTTTTGATTCCATTGTTGACGCTTTGACAACATTGGAAAATAACGAAACGCTGCTGGTGCAGTCCGGCAAACCGGTCGGTATTTTCCGCACATACGCCGACGCACCGCGCGTATTAATCTCCAACTCCATGCTTGTCCCCAAATGGGCTACGTGGGATGAGTTCCGCCGGCTGGAAGCGCTCGGACTGACAATGTATGGTCAAATGACCGCCGGAAGTTGGATCTACATCGGAACACAGGGAATCCTGCAGGGAACGTATGAAACGTTCGCCGAAGCGGCGCGTCAGCATTTCGGTGGAACGTTAGCGGGAAAATTTTTACTGACTGCTGGATTAGGGGGCATGGGGGGCGCACAGCCGCTCGCCGCAACCATGAACGGAGCAGCGTGTCTTGCAATTGAAGTTGATCGTACCCGTATTGAAAAACGCCTTGCCACTAAATATCTTGATGTGATGACGGAAGATTATAACGAGGCATTGGCAATAATCATGAAAGCGAAAAAGGAAAAGCAGCCGCTTTCCGTTGGACTGCTCGGAAATGCGGCGGAGATCGTGCCAAAAATTGCCCGCGGGAAATTCCTTCCCGACATTGTTACCGATCAGACTTCTGCGCACGATCCGTTGAATGGATACGTTCCCGCCGGAATGACATTTGAACAGGCGCTCGTACTGAGAAAAAAGAATCCGAAAAAATATGTCGAGCTCTCCCGAGCGTCGATCGTAACGCACGTAAAAGGATTACTGTCGCTGAAGAAAAAAGGAACGATCGTATTCGATTACGGCAACAATATCCGCGGTGAAGCGCAGGTAGGCGGCGTGAAAAATGCATTCGATATTCCAGGATTTGTTCCCGAATATATTCGTCCGTTGTTTTGCGACGGGAAAGGTCCGTTCCGCTGGGTAGCGCTCTCCGGCGATCCGGAAGATATCTACAGAACCGACCGCGCAATTTTGGAAACATTTCCGGATAACACATTATTGAAGAATTGGATTGAAAAAGCGCAGAAGCAGGTGGCATTCCAGGGGCTTCCTGCGCGTATCTGCTGGCTTGGCTACGGCGAGCGGGCGAAGATGGGAAAAATTTTTAACGACCTGGTTCGTCGAGGCGAAGTAAAAGCGCCGATTGTCGTCGGCCGAGATCATCTGGACTGCGGCAGTGTGGCATCGCCGAACCGCGAAACGGAAAAAATGATGGACGGCAGCGATGCTATTGCCGACTGGCCAATCCTTGGTGCAATGCTGAACTCCATCGGTGGCGCAAGCTGGGTCAGTGTACATCATGGTGGCGGTGTCGGCATCGGTAACTCCATCCACAACGGCATGGTGATTGTGTGCGACGGATCGGAGGAAGCTGACGCTCGTTTGGAACGAGTGTTAACATACGATCCAGGCATGGGTATTATTCGTCATGCAGATGCGGGTTACCGCCGTGCAAAAGAAAATGCTGCACGCTTCAACGTTCAAATCCCCATGAAGTAAACAATGGAGCCAATAGTGACGTCACTCGCAGGATCACAACATCCGAAAAAGTCGAAGTTCTCGCGGAGGCTGATGATCGCATTTGTTGCTTCGCTGGTAACGTTGTTCGTGGCTGGGACGTTTGCTTTCCGGACAGTAGTAAAACTCTCCGAAGATTACGGCACGGTGTCACAAGCGTATGAAATAATTCGGAAATTGAATGAAGTGATCGTTGCACTGTCATTTGGTCAAACCGAACTTCGTACATTTTTTCTCACATCGGATTCCTCCTATCTCACCTCATACCATAGAAAAATCGATACCGTCCGGTATTATATGAACAGCGTACGTTCGTTGATCTCCGTCGATTCACAACAAACGCGTACGTTCAAATCGCTGGAGCGCGTTATTAAAGTTCGGGAAGAATTTAATAATGAAAAAATTGATGCACTAATCCGAAGCGATCAACAAAATGCGGACAAACGGTATTCGGTGAAGACAAGCCAGGATATTTCCCGTCGGATCGACAGTCTGGTATATACGATTGAAGCGCTTGAGTTGAAATATCTTTCTGGACAAAAATTACAAACCACGAATCAGACGAATCGTACGTTGCTGATGATTTCCTTTGGCGGATTTGTCAGCGTCGTGTTGATGATCATCGTCTTTATTTTTCTCACCCGGGAAGTGCGCCAGCGCACGAAAGCGGAAAAGGAAGTCCGGAACAGTGAAAAACGTTTTATCAGTTTTCTGGAAGCAGTCCCTGCAGGAATTTTTATTTTGACTGCCGATGGAAAACCATTTTATGCCAATGAAGCGGCGAAAAAAATTCTGGGAGAAGGAATAGTCACAAATGTCACTGCGGACAAATTGACGGAAGTGTATCACGCATATATGCAAGGAACGGATATGGTCTATCCTTCCAAACTACTTCCTATTGTGCGGGCGCTGAAAGGAGAACGGTCTACCGTTTCCGATGTCGAACTCTGGAAGCCGGATGCCGTGGTACCACTGTATGTTACTGGCGCACCGATCTATGATAGTGACGGCGAACTGCAATATGCTATGGCGGCGTTCATCGATATCTCCGAGCAGAAACATGCGCAGCAAAAACTTGCTGAGAGCGAAGAACGGTACCGCCAAATCATTGAAAATGCATCGGATGTCATCTATCGAGCGGATGAACATGGAAATTTCACCTATGTCAATCCGGTGGGTCTCACCATGTTCGGATATTCCTTGAACGACGTGTTGGGAAAACATTTCACAATGTTCGTGAAAGAAGACGAACAACGGAGGGTTGCCCGGTTGTATTACCGTCAGATGCTGAGTAAAACAAAATCCAGCTATCACGAAATTCCCGCAGTGAAAGAAAACGGCGAT
>JALNZH010000274.1 GCA_023229405.1 Bacteroidota bacterium | reverse complement strand
CGGCAGGGCTGTTTTCTCGCACACCCGAAAGCAGCATTCCATTCGCATCTTCCGAATAATCGGGGATTGTTCCAACATAGACCCGGAATCCCTGCCGTGCCCCTCCCTGATTCTCCGATTGCGTTTTGATGTAATCCGGTTTCACCGTCGCGGTATCGACTGCAACAGTAAGCTTCGTCGCATAAGCAACCAATTGATTCATTCCGGTGATATTAATTTTATCAGCATCATCGGAAGGCTTATGATAATCTTCATGGAGACCGGTAAAGAAAAATAATACCGGGATATTCTGAGAATAGAACGATGAATGATCGCTTGGACCGAATCCGTCTTTAACGAATTTTAAATGGAAGGTTGAATCAGAATTATACCGTGGTAATAACTGTTCCCATTGCGATGATGTCCCCGTGCCTTGAATAGTAAGAGTGTTTTCTTTTAATCTGCCGACCATATCAAAATTAAACATCATCACTGCTTGTGATAGGGGAAGGAAAGGATGTTTGGTATAATATGATGAGCCGAGCAGACCCATCTCTTCGCCGGAATACGCCATGACGAGGACATTACGTTTTAAGATGGATTGGTATTCAGTTATTCTCCGAGCAAGTTCGATGACGGTTGCGGTGCCGGAAGCATTATCGTCTGCTCCATTGTGAATTTCGTTTTTATCCGGTGAAAGAGAGCCCGATCCTAGCCCGCCGAATCCGAGATGATCATAATGAGCTCCAAGGATAACATGTTCCTCATGACTATTTACCTTTAATAGTCCGATAACATTGGAGGTCTTTTTCTTCATTTGCACAACCTCAGATGTAATGGAAACCGTGATGTTTTTCAATTCAACAGATGAAGGTTTCAAACTTCGGACAATTGAGTTGCGCAAAGTATCGATGTTCAATTTATTTTGTTTCAGCCATTTAGTAACAACAGATCGAGTGACGGAAAAAACGGGAATACCGGCATCGCTGAAGGAATTGTCATATTTTAATTTTAACAACACGTCAGCTGAATCATCGGCTGTTGACGTTACCAGTAACAATGCTTTGGCACCTTGTTCCCTGGCTTGCATGGCTTTATACCGAAGGGCAGACTGTTTTGTGTATTTCGAATGTGGATTGTCGCCGTCCGGTGAATGACGCATCACAACAACGATTTTGTCTTTAACGTCGATCCCTGCATAGTCATTATACGTTGAATCAACAATCATTCCGAAACCAGCAAAAACAACTTTTCCTGAGACAGAACCATTTGCGGAAAATCCTACCGGAACAAAATCTGTCGTCAGAACATATTCCACCGGTTTTTTCTTGTTGATTGTTGCAGCGAGTGTATTTGTTGCCCCGGCTTCGAGGCTCTTCACGACTTCGAATTCCTGGAAATATGTGCCGCTATCGCCGGCAGGTTGAAGACCCATGTTCTTAAATTGGTCGGCGATATATTGAGCGGAGCGAACATTGCCGGGTTCTCCTGTGCCGCGTCCTTCCTGCGCATCAGCTGCTAGATAGCCAACATGATTATTTAATTGTTGAATCGTCGGATCTTCAACCCAATCTGCAATAAAAATATTGAACTCATGACGGATCTTCGCATTTCTGCTTGAGACAAACACAAGTTTTTTTCCGTCCGGTGAGAACATCGGGAATCCATCAAATCCTTTGGCATGGGTGATCTGTTGAGTATTTTTCCCATCCAGATCTACAAGGAAAAGATCGAAATCATACCCGGCAGGATCATTAACATTGCTAGAGAAGAGAATCTTTTTTCCATCCGGCGTGAAGAACGGTGCGAAATTTGCAGCGCTATTATGTGTGATTTGGCGTTTGTCTGTTCCATCGGTGTTCATCACAAACAATTCCATCTTTGCCGGTTTTACAAGTTCATCATTCAAAAGGTTTTCACCTTCTTTAATTTCGGACGAATCAGTTGGATGATATGCTCTGTAGACGAGCATCTTTCCATCCGGTGAAAAGAATGCGCCTCCATCGTACCCTTTGTCATGTGTCATTCGACGAACATTAGAACCGTCTGCATTCATGATATACAGTTCCAGATCTCCGTCGCGGGACGATGTAAAAACCACCTGTTTTCCATCCGGCGAAATTGTTGCTTCAGCATCGTATCCTTTTGATGCTGCAAGCTTTTTCGGCTTTGATCCATCGGCATTGGCAACATAAATATCGTATGCATTAAACACTCCCCAGACATACCCTTTGGAACGATCCGGATTCGGGGGACAATCGTCATCGTCATCATGTGTAGAAGCATAAATAATTTTACCGTCGGGAAAAAAATATCCGCAGGTGGTTCTACCGTTTCCGGTGCTCACCAACGTGTTGTTACTGCCGTCGATATTCATTGTAAAGATCTGGTCGCATGTATATTGATCTTTTGTTGCTTGATAGATCAGTTTTTTCCCGTCTGCGGAAAAATATGCTTCGGCATTCGATCCGCCGAAGGTTAATTGTCTAATATTGGAAAGACGCCGTTCCGTTTGACCTGAAAGCGCTGAAACGATCAGCATGATGATAAGTAGGTGTTTCATCGTTACTCCTTTAGACTCATGTGTTGTACATTGTGCCACAATTTACCGATATCTCGTTATCGATGCAAGGAATGTCTGTTATCCAAAATGGAAAAATAGTATATTATGAACACCGAAGTTGCCGTAGTGCTTTTCCGTGCACTTCAAAAATATTATCATCGCGATTATCAGCTATAAATTTTATATGTATACTAAAGCACTGCATCGGTTCGCCATTGCCACAGCATGTTGCACGTTTGTATTAATTTTTCTTGGTGGTCTGGTGACTAGCACCGGTTCAGGACTTTCTGTGCCTGATTGGCCGACGACTTACGGCGAAAATATGTTCACCTATCCAATCGACAAGTGGGTCGGAGGAATAAAATACGAACATGGACATCGATTATTCGCATCGTTTGTCGGATTTCTTACCATTGTGCTTACTGTTTGGTTGGTAGTTAAAGAAAAGAGGAAGTGGGTTCGATGGATGGGGTATGCCGCCCTAACAGCGGTGATCTTACAGGGGGTTTTGGGAGGATTAACGGTACTCTTTTTACTACCAACGGCTGTATCCGTGGCGCATGGAATGTTGGCACAATCGTTTTTTTGTCTGGTCTCAACAATTGCGCTCGTCACATCCTCGTGGTGGAGAGAAACTGCAAACGTTTTGCAGGAAAAATCAGGCAGGTCTTTGCAAGTTGTTGCCCTCGTTGCAACAGTTGCTGTGTTTCTTCAATTGACATTCGGTGCGTTGCTAAGGCATACATATTCCGGCCTATCGGTTCCCGATTTTCCGTTAGCGCACGGACAACTATTTCCGGTATTAACTCCGGAGGCTCTTGCATCTTATAATCAACAATTGATCAATGATGGAATAAAGTGGAACGGAGATACGCCCGTAGTTGCATATCAAATCGTGATTCATTTATTACATCGGTATTGGGCATATGTTGTTGCTGGCCTTGTTTTTTTACTTGGATATCGTATGTGGAAGCAGGTAGAATTACCTCGAAACATTCGACATACAGGCGGACTTTTGATAGGCTTGATAATCGCTCAATTTACACTTGGAATTCTGACGATATTATCGAGGAAAGAATTTGTCGTCACATCATTTCACGTTGTGATTGGAGCTCTAGTACTTGTAACATGTTGTCTATCGCTGATCTCGATTGCTCGGCTTCGATGGTTGTCGGAAAATAGCACACTGTGACCACTCAATGAAAGAAAAATCACCAACTGCATCCCTAGATAGTCTTCAAGAACGATCGGTAGCGCATTTCATCTATGATCTCTGGCTCCTCATGAAGCCAGAATTGACGTTACTCTCTGTCTTTACCTCATTGTGTTCTGCCTATCTTGCCATCCAAGCGCCCAAAGAGTCGCAATTGCTAGTTTTTCCTCTTTTAGCCCTAGGTACATTGCTTGTCGGCGGTGGATCTGGCGCACTGAATCAATATCTCGAACGAGAGTATGATTCGATAATGAAGAGGACAGAAAAGCGTCCGGTACCTGACGAGCGTGTGACTCCGAAAGAAGCCCTGATTTTTGGCATTATCACATCAATTCTCGGCGCAATAATTCTCTCCTTCGTCAACTGGTTGACGTCATTGCTTGCTTTTTCGACGCTGGTAACATATATCTTTCTCTATACTCCATTAAAAAGAATTTCAAGCTTATCTACAATCATCGGAGCCATACCCGGAGCATTACCGACTCTTATAGGTTGGGCAGCAATACAAAATTCACTTTCTTATCAATCGCTAACTTTATTTGCTATATTGTTTTACTGGCAGATGCCTCATTTTTATTCTATTGGCTGGCTGTACCGTCACGATTATGCAAAGGCGGGTTTCCGGTTATTAACGAGTCTTGATGAAAAAGGAATCAGAGTATCCAGGCACATTGTGATGAATCAATTGATGTTGGCAATTGTCTGTTTATCACCTGCTGCGGTAGGAATAGTAGAACTTGAATACATTCCGGTTGCTATACTTGTCAGCCTTGGCTTTTTGGCATTTGGAGTGAAGTTTACTAAATCAGTATATAACGAAACATCTGGAACATCTGCTCGAGCATTGTTTTTTTCATCATTGTTTTATCTTCCAATCATATTTTCAGCAATGATCATCTTCAAAGTTAATCACTGACGTTACAGAAACCTTTCAAACTTCAGGATCCTGAATGCAATTTGAAAATTTATCGACCGTAAATGCGCTGTTAAATTTTATCTGTCTAATACTGTTATTAAACGGTTATCGACATATTAAAGCAGGGAAAAGGGAAAAGCACAAACGTTCGATGATCGCCGCCTTTTCCACTTCCATTGTTTTTCTGATCAGTTATTTACTCTACCATGCCAATGTCGGATCAGTTCCGTTTCAGGGAGTAGGATGGGCTCGGCCTGTGTATTTTATTATTTTGATATCACACATCATACTCGCGGCGGTGATTGTACCGATGTCGGTGTTGACGTTGTATCGGGGATTGAAGGGGAACTTTGAATTACATAAACCGTTGGCCAAGAAGACATTCCCTCTTTGGATCTACGTGTCGGTAACAGGAGTCATTGTCTACCTGATGCTCTACCATTTTTTCCGCTAGTGAGAGACACATAAAATTTTCTTTGGTATTACATTAAACTATATCAAAGATGATTTCACTTACCAATGTTGTAA
>JALNZH010000273.1 GCA_023229405.1 Bacteroidota bacterium | reverse complement strand
GTCACTATACCCGCCAATATAACAGGCACGACGATCTCGGATTTTGAATCACCATCGCAAAAGATATGTCCGGGAAATTGATTGACATCGGGGATGATTAGTGTTTCTTTTTTCTGAAAGGAAGTTCCACACACACCTTTCCCGACAGCAATCCTTGTACATGCAATCTTTCCTTGAAACGGTCCCAGAACCAATTCTTCAGCACTGCGGTCGAACAGATAAAATCCGACCCAAGAGTAGTAGGAAAATGATTGTTTTAACGCTGCAACAATATTCGCCATGTTCGCAATAGGATTCGGCTCGTCCGTTATAAGCGAAATAATCTGCGGTAATAATTGATCGTATAACTCCGTTTTTGATACAGCGGATATATTAATTTCTTTCATTATTTCCTTTGTGAAAAACACGTTCGATAGTAATGAAATTATTTTTTTGTTTACTATGTAACCGTCCGTGCGGTACTGCATGTTTTATTCGAACGACACACAGACCGATATAGCCATGTTCACACCGTAGCGCACTCGTGATTCTGCCGATATCCATTCCTGCTTCATCGGCAACAATATCACCTTCCGAAAACTCATGCTCCGAGCTGATTGAGCATAAAGTGCGCTGTATTTTATGATATGTATCAAGTCGTGCTATTATTTCCTGACCGATATAGCATCCTTTAGTAAAACTGATCCAATTCCAAAGATTCAGTTCAAGAGGATTAAAATCCTGTACGATCTCTTTTTGCGCTTTGGGAATTCCATTTTCTATTCTCCAACGTTCATATCCGGGATCAATCGTCACTGCGATAGGTGTTTTTAGCACAACGTTTTCCTGAATATCAATTATTGCATCAATACCAAAATACTCAATCCGATATCCAGAATGTTGATCAAAGAACAGGTCTGCTTTGTACTGTGTGCTGACATCATGCACAAGAACATCATCCATGATGATATATTTTTCAAGAAACGTTTGAACTGTTTGACCCATGCCCTGACCTGTCAATACCAACAATTGGTCATTCCGATGGATCACCCAAACGGCATCGATCATTCTTCCTTTATCTGAAACGAACAGTGTCTTTTGGGACTCTCCTGCCGAAAAATTTGCGAAGTCATTCGTCGATATACGCTGCAGAAAATCAACAGAATCGCTGCCGGTCAATGAAAGAATATTGAACGGAACGTTGTGAATGTCCGGCGGACGGTGAGTAGGTATTGCGATCGTTCCGATCATAGTCAATTCTGACTCACCTTTTCATACAACGTATGAAAAAAAATATCTTTAGCTTTTACCATATCCAAGGGCACTGCGCCATTTATAGTCGAATGAGTATTGGCAGTAACAACACCGATTTTGTTTAGCGGAACGCCATGCTTCAAACAAATTGCCGACAGACGATCTACACTCCCTGTGGCTGCAGAAATAATGATCCGTGATTGATCTTCTCCGAATAATATTTTGTGCAACGGGATTCCGTTCAACTGAAGGTTTACCGCGAAACCGAAAAGTTCTTTTCCTACGACAGCGCTTTCTATCAGTGCAATGATCAGTCCGCCGTCCGAAACATCATGCGCCGATTTCACCAATCCCTGTTGAATAAGTTCGAGGGCGCATTGCTGCAGTTTTACTTCAAATGCGAGATCAAAATATGGAGCATCACCGGCAGTCAATCCATGTTCGCGGGAAAGATACTCGCTGCCGGAAATGTCACCGCGATTTGTTCCTAACAAGAATATTTCGTCTCCATTCTTTTTAAAGAATGCGGTAGTCACATGAGATTCATTTTCCACAACACCTAACATTCCAATAGTCGGCGTTGGGAATACGGCCGCATTCGGACTTTCATTATAAAAGCTCACATTTCCTCCAGTAACGGGAGTCTCTAACGCAATGCACGCCTCACCAATGCCGGCGATCGCTTCTTTAAACTGCCAGTAAATCTCCGGTTTGTACGGATTGCCAAAGTTTAAACAATTTGTGATTGCAATTGGTTTCCCACCGGTGCAAACTACATTTCTGCCGGATTCCGCCACCGCAATAGCGGCACCTTTGCGCGGATTGAGGTATACATATCTTCCATTGCAGTCAGTTTTTGCAGCCAATAATTTTTTTGATTTTTTAATTCGTATGACCGACGCATCAGAACCAGGAAGCATAACAGTGTTCGTGCGAACCATTGAATCATACTGTTCGTATACCCATCGTTTGCTGGCAATATTTGGTGACTGTAAAAGAGAATATATTGACGCACAGAGATCTGACGGAACAGGAAGTGTCTGTAGATCCACCGAACGGGTTTTCGCAAAATATTCTGGTTCTTTTGTTTCACGAATATAGACCGGAGCGCCGCCGCCAAGCACACAGGTTTCGGCCGGTACTTCCGCCTGTAATATTCCGTGATGGAAAATCCTCACCATACCGTCGTCCGTTACTTTGCCGATTGTAACACAATGCAAATCCCATTTTTCAAAAATCGTAATGATCGCTTTTTCGTTTTCCGGTGTTGCAACAAGCAGCATCCGTTCCTGCGATTCGGATAACATAATTTCGTACGCGGTCATTGCCGTTTCACGCGTTGGTACGAAATCCAGGTTAATCTCCATTCCGCTGGTCCCTTTTGCGCTCATTTCTGTAGAAGAACATGTAATGCCTGCCGCACCCATATCTTGTATTCCAACAACCAAACCTGCCTGAATTACTTCCAACGTTGCTTCAAGTAACAGCTTTTCTGTGAATGGATCCCCCACCTGTACTGAAGGACGTTTTGCTTCCGATGCTTCAGAGATTTCCTCGGACGCAAATGTTGCGCCGTGTATACCGTCTCTGCCTGTTGCAGATCCGACGATCATCACAACATTTCCTTTTCCCTTTGCGATAGCCGAAGCGACATGACCATGTTCAACAATTCCAATGGACATGGCGTTGACAAGCGGATTGGTTTGATAACATGAGTCGAAATACACTTCTCCTGCAATTGTCGGAACGCCGAAACTGTTTCCGTAATCTCCGATTCCCTTCACCACTCCTTTTAATAAATGTTTCGTCTGCTTGTCGTTGATATCGCCGAAACGGAGAGAATTTAACGCCGCCACTGGCCGCGCACCCATCGTAAAAATATCACGCATGATGCCGCCGACACCAGTTGCCGCACCCTGATACGGTTCAACAGCTGAAGGATGATTATGGCTTTCAATTTTGAATGCAACGGCAATTCCGTCGCCAATATCCACCAGTCCAGCATTTTCCTCCCCCGCACCCACCAACAACCGTTTCCCCGACCTGGGTAGTGTTTTTAACTGCGCAATGGAATTTTTATAGCTACAGTGTTCGCTCCACATTACAGAATAAATGCCGAGTTCGGTATATGTCGGAGTTCTTCCAAGAATGGTTAGAACTTTTTCAAATTCGTCGAGTGTTAAGCCGTGTTGCAATGCTAATTCTTTTGTTACTTCCGGTTCTACAATTGATTTCATAATTACTCGATTGTGAATAAATGATCGTTTTTTTCCGTCGTCTGTTTTTCTTTAATAAAAATTTTTTTGACAATTCCCGACCTGGGAGATTTGATCTCGTTTTCCATTTTCATAGCTTCAATGACTAGAATTCCTTCGCCATGATGTACTTCTGATCCTTCCGGACGAAGAATTTTTGTAATCAATCCCGGCATAGGAGCACGTACGGTCATACTGCTGTTGGTCGTCCCTGATTCTTTTTGAAGTTTTTTCGTCAATGCATCACGCAGAGTCTCCCGTTGAATCTCAAAGATAAAGTTATTGACCGTTGCCGTCGTAGTGTCTTTCAACCGGGAAAGGAATAAATGGATCGATCTCCCTTCAATCAAGACACTATACTCACCTTCCGAAATTTTTTTCACGTCAGCCGAAATAGGTATACCTTCTGAATTGGTGAGAATACCTTGTGACTCGTCCAAATACAACGTTTGATCCGAAATATAGATGGTGTTCTTATTCATTATTAGATCGTCGTTTCCATTGTGATCGTAATGGATTCCGTTGTATTGAAGAGACTGATGATCCGCTTCTTCCTTGACTGAGCGCAGAAACAAATGATGCAGCAACCGCTTCACTTTCCTGCTGGTCGAGTTTGCTGTCCGGAGCTAAGTAATGTTTGGCCACAAAATTAATATCGTACGTCCCCTTAACGAATTCCGGATGATACATGACCAATTCGCAAAACGGTATCGTTGTTTTTACGCCGTTAATTTTGTATTCCCGCAGCGCACGTTTCATTCGTTCAATTGTTTCATCTCTTGTCCGTCCATGTACGACAAGTTTCGCAATCATCGGATCATAATACATGGTAATCTCAGATCCTACCCGAACGCCGGAATCATTTCTGATACCTAATCCTTCGCTCGGTTGATAATGGGTGATTGTTCCCGTTGACGGAAGAAAATTATTGTCATATTCTTCTGCATAAATTCTTGCTTCAATAGCATGTCCGCTGATTTTAACATCTTTCTGAGTAAACGAAAGACGCTCTCCTTGCGCAATTCTGATCTGTTCTTTAACGATATCGATACCATATACCATTTCAGTGATTGGGTGTTCCACCTGAACTCGAGTATTTACCTCTAAAAAGTAGAAATTCATCGCCGCATCGAGTAAAAATTCCATTGTCCCGGCATTGACATAACCGGCCGCTTTGGCAATTTCTACTGCGGTCTGCCCCATTTTGGAACGCAATTCGGGAGTTAACGCAATACTCGGACATTCTTCAACTACTTTTTGATGTCGGCGTTGAACGGAGCATTCCCTCTCTCCAAGATGTATGACATTTCCATGGGAATCCGCAAGGACCTGAATTTCAATATGCTTCGGGTTTACGATGAACTTTTCAATATACACCCTGTCATCGGAAAACGCCTTAGAGGCTTCATTGCGTGCACGATCTATGGCACTTTCCAGTTCTTCTGGAGAATCGACTCTTCGCATTCCTTTGCCGCCGCCACCGCCTGCCGCCTTGATCAATACTGGATATCCAATATTCGAAGCAACTTCAATTGCATCACTTAAGTTATTGATTGGTTTTGTAGTACCTGGTACTATTGGAATTTTTTTCTTGGATAATAACTCCCGAGCGGAAGTTTTGCTCCCGAGCAAATCTATTGTTTCAGGATTCGGTCCAATAAAAATAAATCCCGCTTCTACCACCGATGTTGCAAACTGTGCTTTCTCAGATAAGAAGCCAT